>NZ_JAHXBG010000038.1 GCF_020103725.1 Hyalangium gracile
GGAGTCCCCGTGCTCGCGCTGAGCGCGCAAGAGGGCACCGGGCTCGAGGAGCTGCTCGCACGGCTCCCCCCGGGGAAAACCGGGGCGTTGCTCGGCTCCTCGGGAGTGGGCAAGTCCACGCTCGTCAACCGGCTCCTGGGAGAGGCGCGGCTGGCCACCCAGGCCGTCCGGGAGGATGACTCCAGGGGGCGCCACACCACCACGCACCGGGAGCTCTTCGTGCTACCTCATGGAGGGCTGCTCATCGACGGGCCGGGGATGCGCGAGCTCGGGCTGTGGGGGATGAGGAGGAGGGCCTGAGTCAGGCGTTCTCCGACATCCTCGCGCTGGCCACCGACTGCCGCTTCTCGGACTGCGCCCACCGGGGCGAGCCGGGGTGCGCGGTCCGAGCCGCCCTGGAAGCAGGGGGCCTCTCGCGAGAGCGGCTCCAGAGCTTCGAGAAGCTCCAGCGCGAGCAGGCCTACCAGGCGCGCCAGGCCAGCAGCTCCGCGCAGCGAGAGCACAAGCGCAGATACGCGCGTCGTAAGTCGAGGCGTTTCCGTCCAGAATGGGCGCTGACATGCCGAGCACTTCCAGCCAGGGGGGCGGGCCCGAGCAGCCCGGTGCCCGCGTTCCATCGGAGACGCACTCCTGGCGCATTCTCCCGTGGTTGGACGGCTTTCTCTCGGAGGCGCTGCGTCGTGCACCGCCCGCGGAGCTCGGCCGTGCCAGGGTGGTGGCTGGCACGACCATCGCCTTGATCGTGCTCGCCGGGCTGATCTTGATCACCACCCTGAGCGGGGAGCTGCCCGCGGGCTATGTCGTGGGGACCACCGGCACCCTGGTCGGCTATGCGGGCATCCTGTGGATCTTGCGCGGGGCCTCCTCGTCCCGTCTCCCGGCGCTGCTCCTGAGCGCGCTCATGGCGTCCACCATCCTCCTGGTCTCCCTCCACGAGGGCGACTCCTTTCTCGCCGCCAGCGCGGCGATGATGTTGGTCACGATCCTGTCGGAATACCTGCTGGGGCCGCGCCTGGGCCTCGTCATCCTCATCCCCGTCCTCTTGATCGTCGGAGTCGTCTGCCCGCTCTGGATTCAGTTCCGGGACGCCGAGCCGCTCGTCATGACCAATGGCCATCGGTGGGGGATCCACATCATCGCCGCGCTCTGCATCCTGGCGGGGTGGGCGGTCGGGGGGCTGTACAGCAGCGCGCATGCCTCCACGCGTGCCGCGCTCGAGCGGGACATCCAGGCTCGCAAGGAGGCCGAGGCCAAGCTGGGGGAGCTGCACCGCACCTTGCTGGATGTCTCGCGCCAGGCGGGGATGACGGAGATCGCCACGGGCGTGCTGCACAACGTGGGCAACACGCTCAACAGCCTCAACATCTCGGTGGGCATCGTCACCGACAGGCTGCGCGGCTCACGCATCTCCATGCTGAGTCACGTCAGCGGGCTGCTGAACGAGCACGCCGCGGACCTCGCGTCCTTCCTCACCACCGATCCTCGCGGCTCCAAGCTGCCCATCTACATCAGCGCGCTGTCGACGCAGCTGGCGTCCGAGCGCGAAGCGCTCCTGGAGGAGATGCGGGCGCTCAACCAGAGCGTGGAGCACATCAAGTCCATCGTTCTCATGCAGCAGGAGCACGCCCGGTACGGTGGATTGGTGGAGCGGATCCTGGTGCCCCAGCTCATCGACGACGCGCTGCGCCTGGACGCCAGCTCCTTCGAGCAGCTGGGCATCGTCGTGTGGCGGGACTACGCGGAGGTGCCTTCCATCGAGGTGGATCGGCACAAGCTGCTGCAGATCCTCCTCAACCTGCTGAGCAATGCCCGGCATGCGCTGGTGGAGAGCGATGCGCCGGACAAGTCCCTGATGATCCGCGTCGGCCTCGACGAGAAGGGGGAGAAGCTGCGCATCGAGGTGGGGGACAACGGGGTGGGCATCGAGACCGAGAACCTGACGCGCATCTTCTCCCAGGGCTTCACCACGAAGAAGACGGGGCACGGCTTCGGCCTGCACATCAGCGCCCTGGCCGCGCAGGAACTGCGAGGGCGGCTCTACGTGGCGAGCGCCGGACGGGGCCACGGCGCCACTTTCACCATCGAGCTGCCCCTTCAGAGCGAGGAGCCCGCACGCTAGGGAGCCGCGCGTGCGCGGAGCTTCATGGGCATCCCGTGTCTGGGGCGCAGTGTGATCGAGGGGAGCAGCGGCACCGCTCCTTCCCGCGTGCGCTCCAGCCGGAAGTGCTGGGCGAGGGTGGCCAGCACGAGCCGTGCTTCCATGAGCGCGAAGCTTTGTCCGATGCACAGCCGCGGGCCGCCGCCGAAGGGGAACCAGGCGAAGCGCGGCAGGCGGCGCTCCAGCCCGTCCGCCCAGCGCTGGGGACGGAACGCCAGCGGCTCCTCATAGAAGCGGGGATCCCGCTGCACCGTCCACGGGTTCAGCCACACCGCGGCGCCCGCCGGGATGCGCCAGCCCGCCACGGTGTCCTCCTTCACGGACTCCCGGCTCAAGGACCAGGCCGGCGGATAGAGCCGCAGGGACTCCTTCACCACGTACTCCGTGAAGGGCAGGGCGGGCAGATCCTCCACCGTGGGTGCTCTTCCGCCCAGCACCGAGTCCAGCTCCTGGTGCAGCGTGGCCTCGGCTTCCGGGGTCCGGGACAGCAGATCCCAACAGAAGCTCAGGGTGATGGCCGTCGTCTCATGGCCCGCCAGCATCAGCGTCACCGCCTCGTCGCGGATCTGCTGGTCGCTCATCCGGCTGCCGTCCTCGTCCTGGACCTGGAGGAGCATCGACAGCAGATCGCCGGTGTCGCGGCCCTCCACGCGCCGCTGCTGGATGATGCCGTCCACGACGCGGTAGAGCCGCCGGATCGCGAGCTTGTAGCCCACGTTCTCAGGGGTGGGGATCCAGCCGGGCACCACCAGCGCCTGCAGCTTCGAGAAGTGGTCGATGACCCGCCCGAGCGCCGGTCCCACCTGGGCCGTCGCTCCATCTCCCATCTCGAGGCCGAAGAGGCTCTGGACGACGATGTCGAGGGTGACCTTCATCATGTCCTCGGCGATGTCGCGGACCTCTCCCTCCCGCCAGGTGGCCAGCATGCGCCGGGCGTGCTCGGCCATCACCTGCCCGTAGGCGGCGATGCGCTGGCGGTGGAAGGCGGGCTGCATGAGCCGGCGCTGCCGCAGCCAGAAGTCTCCTTCGCTGACCAGCAGGCCCTGGCCCAGGAACCCCCGGAGCAGCACGCGCTGGAGCTTGTCCTTGACGTAGTTGCGCTGCGCCGTCACGAGGACGTGCTCGATGTGCTCCGGGAGGTTGAGCACGTACGTGGGCTGCCCCAGGAAGGTGAGGTACGCCACGTCGCCGTAGCCGCCCCAGGCGCAGTCCTCGAGGAAGGCCAGGGGCGCCCGCGCGTAGTCGACGACACTCCCCACGAGGGAGCGAGGGCGGGGGCCTTTGGGATGCGTCGCGGGGGTGGAGCTCATGCGCCCAGTCTAGAGGCGCCTGTGCCTACGTCGTCAGCACGAGTTTGACGAGCTCGGGCGGGCTGCCGAAGCGCATGGGCGGGCCCCAGAAGCCACACCCGCGGCTCACATAGATGTGGGAAGCGCCGTGCCGGTAGAGCCCCGCAGAGTGCTCCCAGATCATGCCGATGAAGGCCGTCATCGGGAAGAGCTGCCCGCCGTGGGTGTGACCGGAGATCTGAAGGTCCACGCCCTGCTCCGCCGCGACCCGGAAGTTGGAGGGCTGGTGCGCCAGCAGCACTGCGGCGCGGTCCGGGTTCCTGCCCTCGAGCGCCCGGTCGAGATCGTAGCCCGGCCTGCCGCGCCGCCTGCCGCCGCTCCAGTCGTCCACGCCCACCAGGTCCAGCGAGCCCCCCGCGTCGCCGATGCTCACCCGACGGTTGCGCAGCACCTGGATGTCCAGCGTCTGGAGGAACTCCACCCAGGGATCCTCGCCGGAGATGTACTCGTGGTTGCCCGTGACGAAGAATCGGCCGAAGCGCGCCTTCAGGTTCCCGAGCGCCGCCACGGCGGGGCCGAGCGTCGCCACGTCCCCGTCCACGAGATCCCCGGTGACGGCGACCAGATCGGGCCGGAGCGCGTTGGCGCGCTGGACCAGCTCGTCCATGAACCGGCGCTGGATGAAGGCTCCCACGTGGATGTCCGTGAGCTGGACGATGCTGAGGCCGTCCAGGGCTCGCGGCAACTTGGGAATCCGGATCGCCAGCTCGGTCACCAGCGGTGGAGCGAAGGCGCGCCAGCTGCCGTAGGCGGCCATTCCGGTTCCCAGGAAGGCGGCACTTCCCGCCACCGTTCGCGCGAGGAAGCGGCGCCGCTCCTCGTCCACGACGGGCTGAGGGAGAGGCTCGCTGGCCGCCGCGGGTCTCCGCAGCCTGCGTCCCACCGTCAGGACGCCACGGGTGAGATCCACGGCCAGGAGCGCGAGCACCAGGAAGAGCGCGACGCCCATCCACGTGTACGTCGCCACGGAGGCCGTCTCGGCGACTCCCTCGGGGAGGAAGTCGCCCAGCCTGCGCCGGTTGATCATCGCCAGCGTCATGAGCACGAGCACGGCCAGCACCAGCAGCCGGAGCGCGAGGCTCCGCACCGTCGTCCACACCAGGCGCCGGTACAGATAGATGTGGCCCAGGGTCGCCCCGAGCAGGATGAGGAGCGAGAAGGAGAACCGCAGCGACATGGACGGCATTCTCTCCGAAGTGGTTCGAGGGGAGCAGCCTTCAGTGGTGCAACGGCTCCTCGGTGTCTGCTGTTCCCCGCGGGGCCTCGCCCTTGCTCTCTGGAGGCGGTGGCATCCCCGGGGCCGTCGTGACGGGCGCGGGAGCCAGCGCTCGGGCCTCCTGCTCCCACTGGGTGTTGCGCTGCTCGCGCACCCGCTGCAGGAGCACCTGGAGCGCGGCGGCGAGCGGCAGGGCCAGCACGGCGCCCAGCACTCCCATCACCATGGCGCCCCCGACGACGACGATGGCGATGAGCAGCGGGTTCATCTTCAGCGTCCGCCGCTGGATGAGCGGCTGGAGCACGTTGCCCTCGAGCTGCTGATAGACGAGGAACAGCCCCAGCGCGATCAGCGCGCGGCGGAAGCCCACCGTGGCCAGCGTCGTCACCGAGACGGTAATGGCCACCAGCAGGCTGCCGATGTACGGGATGAACCCGAGCACCAGGTACATGAGCCCCAGCGCGAGGAAGAAGGGCACCCCGAGCGCCCAGGTGATGACGCCCGTCACCACGCCGCCCAGCGCGCAGACGAGGAACGCTCCCACGAGGTAGCCGCTCACGGCCCGGTTCATGTCCAGCAGCAGCGAGCGCAGCTCGGCGCGCCGGTCCGGCTTCACCCAGAGCATGGACTGCTCGAAGAGCTGCTCGCCGAAGAGCAGGCCGAACACGGTGATGGTGAACACGGTGATCGCCGTGAGCAGCACCCCCACCGAGGAGCTCAGCACCTCCAGGATCGGCCCGGCGATGGTGGCCGGCAGCTGCGGCAGCCTGTCCTCCACGGAGCGCATCACGCTGAATCGCTCGTCGAGCGAGCGCAGCCACTCGGCCTCGCGCAGCTGGGTGACGAACCCCGGCAGCGCCGAGATGAGGTGGCTCAGCTGGTCCACCAGCATGGGGATGATCGACAGGCCCATGAACGTGAAGAGCCCCAGCACCGAGAGGACGGTCAGCATCACGCTCCAGCCGCGCTTGAGCCGGAGGCGCTCGAACAGGCGCACCAGCGGCTCCAGGGCCAGCGCCAGCATCAGGGCGAGCGCCAGGAGCACCAGCAGCGGGCGTAGCTGGTAGAGGATCAGCCCCAAGGCCGCGAGGGCCAGCACGTGGAGGCCCACCGTCCACACGGTGCGAGGGGCGACCTGGGAAGGGCGGGACGGAGCCATGGCGGCCCCTAAGGTGCGGCCTCGCCGCGCCGCTGCATCGGTTCGCGGGACGGAACGTCCACTGGCGGGAACTGGCGGGCCGGCTGCGCACGCTTCTCGACACTGGGCTGCACTGGATTGGCGTCACGGTGTGGCTGCTGGCGGTGGGATGTGCCCATGAAGATGCGAGCACCGGCGAGGCGTTCGCCACCCTGAGCCTCCCCTTCGAGCTGCGCTGAGGGGTCAGGTCCAGGTCCCGTTGCCCTCGGACTTGTTGACGATGGACTTGAAGCGATCCTTGACCTGCTTGAGGGGCTCGTACTTCAGGTCCTTCGCGACATGGATGTACTCCTCGAGCACCCGCTCATCGAGCTTTCGCGCCTTCTCGAAGAGCGCGCGGACCTTCTTGTCCCGCAGCGACGCCAGGAGCGCCACGTAGTCATCGCGGAACGCGTACCAGAGCCTGGGCCAGGTCTTGGTGGTGTACTCCTTGGCGATGTGGATGCCGCGGATCGAGTCGATGTAGGCCAGGACCATCCCCCGGCCCGCCTCCTCGACGACAGCGTCCGTGTCGTTGTACCGCGTCTCCAGGTCCGTCACCGTGGCGTGCAGCGCGCCGAGCACCAGCTTGACCCGCTTGGCCACGGCCGGTGCGCAGGTCGCGAGCTTCGGAAGCTCGTAGAGGTAGTGCCAGGTCTTCCCTTCATCGGACGAGACGATCAGCGACGCGATGAGCTGGTGCGCCGCTTCGCGGGTGCTGCCGATCACCTGTCCCCGCTCGTTGTAGATCTTGTGGCCTGTCGCCTTGCCTTGCTGCAGCGGGGCGGAGTTCCACACGATCTGATCGAGCGGGGCGATGATCCCGCGCTCCAGCATCCACGCGTAGATGTGGAGGATGCGGAACTGGATGCGAAGGCGGCCCTCTGCATGCAGGGCCACGTTCTGGGAGATGGCGTCCATTCGCTTGAGCTGGACCACCTTGAAGGGCTCCTTGCGCCCGTCGATCTTGGGATAAGGCACGGGGTTGACCGTGCCGTGAAAGGTCTCCACCTTCGCGTAGTAGTTCTTCATCGTGGAGAACTGGAGATCGTAGCGGCAGGCCATGTTCTTGCACTGGGCCAGCCCATCCTCGTTCTCCTCGTCACAGATGGGACACGTGATCACGGGAGCTCCGGAAGCGACGGGTGAGAAGCGGTCACGACAGCTGCGTGGCTTCGATTTTCTCTTGGAATCGCGGAGTGGAGCAAGATGGGGCCTTCGAAGTGGGGCTCCCTCACCCGCTGCGTAGGCCGCTGGCATGTGCTCCAGGCTCGGACCGGAGGGCAGGTCAGAGCTGTCTGGTGAGCATCAGCGGCGAATCGACGATGGTTGGCCGCGTGGCTGCGTTGGGTCCCGACCAGAGAGGTCGGGGCGTCATGGCGGGCGGGAGGAGGCCTCGGTATCACTGGCGACGCGCTGAGCTTGGTGCATGGGGGGAGAGGCGACATGCGAATCGTCTGTATCGGCGGAGGCCCCGCGGGCTTGTACTTCTCCATCCTGGCGAAGCGAGCTCACGGCAATCACGACATTACCGTGGTGGAGCGGAATCCCGCTGGGGTGACCCACGGGTGGGGCGTCGTGTTCTGGGAGGATCTCCTCGAGGCCCTCTACCGGCACGATTTCGAGAGCGCTCGGGAGATCTCGGAGAGCGCTGCCCGCTGGGATCAGCAGGAAGTGCACATCCACGGGCAGCGGGCCATCCACATCGGCGGCCATGGGTTCAGCATCGGCCGGGAGCGCCTGCTGGAGATCCTCACCCGGCGAGCCGTGGAACTCGGGGTGGATGTCCAGTTCCAGCGCGAGGCCGAGGCTCCGTCCGAGTTCGCTGACGCGGACCTGATCGTCGCGTGCGATGGCGTCAACAGCAAGGTCCGCCTGCTGCACGCCCACCAGTTCCAGCCCCGCGTCGAGGAGGGGAGGAACAAGTACATCTGGCTGGGGACCAACAAGGTGTTCGATGCCTTCACGTTCGCCTTCGAGGAGACCCCCGCCGGCTGGCTCTGGTTCCATGCCTACCGGTTCAACCGGGAGACCAGCACCTGCATCGTGGAGTGTCCGCTGGAGACCTGGCAGGGGCTCGGCTTCGACACGCTCGGGCCCGACGAGACCCTCCGGCGACTGGAGGGCATCTTCTGGCGCCACCTGGCGGGGCACTCGTTGTTCAACCAGCGGCGCGGACTCGGCAAGACGCCCTGGCTCCACTTCAAGACCATCACCAACGAGCGCTGGTCTCACGGCAACATCGCCCTCATGGGTGACGCCGCCCACACCACGCACTTCTCGATCGGCTCGGGGACGAAGCTGGCGATCCAGGATGCGATCGGGCTGGCCGGGAAGCTGCGCGAACACCTGGACATCCCGACCGCGCTGAGGGCTTACGAGGAGGAGCGGCGTACCTCCCTGGTCACGCTGCAGCGCGCGGCACGCAGCAGCGCGGCGTGGTTCGAGAGCGTGCCCCAGCGGGTCGATCAATCCACCCTGCAGTTTGCCTACGCCCTCTTGAGCCGCAGGGGGGCTCCGTTCTGGAGCTACCCTCTCTACCTCGCCACCCAGAACGAGGTGCTCAGGGGACTGCTGCGCTCGCTCCATGCCGCCAGGAGGTGGGTGCGCACGGGAAGCGGGCTCAGGCCGCCTTGGGCCGAGGAGGCTGGCGGCGAGCCGAGCCGAGGACGGAGGCGACGAGCCCCGCCAGCGCGAGCAGGGACACGGTGAGCCCCACTCGGAAGCTCAGGGGCGCGTACTCGAAGCGGACGCGGTGGGGGCCTGGAGGGACGCGCACGGCGCGCAGCGCGAAGTCGGCGCGGTGGATCTCCGTGGCGTTCCCATCCAGCGTCGCGCGCCAGCCGGGGTAGTGGCTGTCGCTGACCACCAGGTAGCTCTCGTCACACGCGTCCACCTCCACCTCCAGGCGCTGAGCGCCCGAGCCCACCACCCGCGCGCTGCCTCCACACGACGCGCGGTCCAGGGCTTCCCCCGTGGCCAGGTACGCGGTGTGTCGGAAGGGCTGCGCCGGATCCAGCACCGCCTTCAGCGCATCCGCGTCCGGCGTCACCAGGGCCTTCTGGACGAGGAAGGCGCGGGGCATGGCCGTCTTCGAGCGGGAGAGCGTCGTGCCGTCCTCCAGCTTCTGGAGCACCTCCAGATCGTCGAAGGGCGGCGGCCCGTGGCGCACGTACCAGGTGACGCCCGCCAGGTCATAGACGCTCCGCTCCCCGGCCAGGTGGAACACGTCGCTCCGGGCGGGCTCGGGGGCGCCGTAGCCCTCCAGCGCGGGCAGCCGCTCCTCGACGAAGCGGTTGGGGATGAGCCGATCGCGGCTCAGCTCGATGGTGCGCGACACCGCGTTGGGCACCTGGGTCGGGTCCGCCGGGCCCTCGATGTCCGCGCTGATGCGCCCGTCGAGCGCCTCCGGCATCCGCTGCCGGATCACCGAGGTGCGCGCGAGCGGCTCATGGGCCGAGTACTTTGGCACGGTGAGCAGGTGGTGCGCCGCCACCAGCTCCAGCACCGCGAGCGTCGCCAGTGCGTGGCGCAGCCGGCGCGGGCGGGCGAAGGTGTCCCGGAGGACGAAGAGGAAGACGGTCGCCAGCCCCAGGAAGAGCAGGGGCCAGGTGATGCCGGCCTCGGCGGACTCTCGCATGGGCAGACGTTTGACGATGGGCCCCGCCACGCCGATGGCCACGCCCATTACCACGAACGCCGCCACCGCGCGAAGGAGCGAAGGGCGGATGCGCCGGGCGAAACGGCCCATGGCCTCCAGCCCGAAGCCGGACAGCAGGGCGATGCAGAACGCGGCCCCCACGAAGTACTTGGCTGGATAGCGGAATAGCGAGAAGGGCGGTACGTGCAGCAGCGCGGCGGCGGGAGGGAAGTGCCGGCCGAGGCTGAGCAGCGCGAACAGCAGGGCGCCCACCGCGAAGGGCCGCGCCCGTCGAGGACCCGCGAGCGCGCCCACCACCGCCAGCGCGCACGCCACCGAGCCGAGGAACTGGTTGAGGATGAACCACTGATCCTCGCCCCAGTACGGCCCTCGGGGCCAGTCCGCCAGCGGCCACACCATGGACAGGAGCTGAGGCCATGACACGGACCATGCCAGGCGCTCGCTGGCGAACCCCGCGGAGCGCGTGCGCAGGGAGTTCATCGCGAACTCGGCGGCGGGCAGCAGCACCAGGGCCGACAGGGCTCCCGCCAGCGCCAGCCCGCCCACCACGCGCGCCGCTCCGTTCCAGCGCGCCGCCCCGGGCTTGTTGGGAGCCGCCACCCCGCGTGGACGCAGGCCCCACAGCGCCAGGAGCGCCAGCATGCCCTGCCAGAGCGTCGTCTCCGGCGAGCCGGCCAGCAGGGACAGCGTCGCGAACACGGCGAGCCGGGCGATGGGCGCGGGGCCCGGCCGGAGCGCGGCGTCCCGAGCCGCCGCCAGGATGAAGCCGCTCCAAGCCGCCGCGTCGACGACGTTCTGCTGGATGCCCAGGTCCGTCATCATCGGCGACACGCCGAACACGGCCCCCACGAGCACCGAGGCGCTCCAGGCCAGCCGGAGCCGCCGGGCCAGGAGGAACGCGCCCACGGCCGCCACCCCGGCGTGGAACACCTGCATCACCGTCATCGACGCGATGGGCCCGGTGAGCACCACCGCCACCCAGCGCGGCGGGTAGAAGACCTGCGAGTAGAGCGTGGCCGCGAACGGCTGCCCCAGCCGCATGTACGGGTTCCACAGGGGCAGCTCGCCCGTGCGCAGGGACTCGAGGAGGAAGGCCGAGTCCGGGAAGAAGATGCGGAACACGTCCCGCCCGGCCAGCAGCTGGCCGGAGAATACCGAGCGGTAGATGAGGGCCAGGATGGCCAGCAGGCCGCAGACGGTGAGCGCGTTTCGCGTGGAGCATTTCATCGCGAGGTGGAGCGGGTGCGGACCCAGAGGACGTACTGGCCCTCCCGGGCCTCCTCGCGCCAGCCGCCGGCCTTCCGGAGCTGATCGAGGAGGATGTTGCCCGGATTCTCCTCATCCCACAGGAGGTAGTCCGGATCGTAGCGGGCGAGCGACTCCTCCCAGCCGGGCTCCGACCAGAGGATCCGCATGTAGTCGTCGTGGATGGGCTGGGGGAAGGGATCGTTCCGGCTGTCGATGAACACCTTGTAGTCCGGGCCCGCGAAGTACGAGACGGCACCTCCGATGGTGAAGCGGTTGAGCACCTTGCCCGGAGGCAGGTTGCGCAGCGCCTCGAAGCAGGTGAGCGGAAAGCGCGAGCGCAGCACACCCTGCTCCACGGGCACGGGGTTCTGCCAGCTCACCCCCGCCAGCAGGACGAGCGCCAGCGCCGGCCAGAGGCCACCACCGGCTCCGGCGCTCCAGCGCGCGAAGAGCGCATCCAGCGCCTGGGCGGGACGGCGGAGGAGCTCCGGCCACACGAGCCCGCGCACCGGCGCCGCGTGCTCCAAGAACGCCAGCGCCACGAGCACCGCCGCGAAGGGTGCATGGCGCTGCACCTTCAGCGCCGCGAGCCCCAGGCCCAGGGTGGGCAGGAGGATGGCGATGCGCCGCACCGGGGCCTGCCCCACGACGAAGAGCGCCATGCCGACCAGCGCCAGGTACGCCCAGCTCCAGCCCACCGCGAGATCGAGCGGCACCCACTCGTTGATGTTCTGCGTGGACTTCAGCAGCGAGTGGTGGAGTGGGTAGAGCCAGATGCTCGGGCCGCTGGGCGACAGCGCCGACACGAGGAACATGGCCACGCCGGCGACGACCGCGCGCACGGCCCGCGGGCGCTGCTCGGGAGTGTCCAGCGCCTGGCCCACCGCCGTGGCTCCGAGCAGGGCCGGGCCCAGCAGCCAGCTGCCGTGCAGGTTGGCCCAGGCCACGCCCAGCAGGGGCGCGAACCACAGCACCCGATCATTCCCCGCTCGCCAGGCCTGGACGCCGAGCACCGCGAGGGCGAACAGCAGGTGTCCCACGTGGAAGGGGCGCTCCTGGCTCCAGGTGGGGGACTGGACGATGAGGACCAGGGCGAGCACCCCGAGCGTCACCAGCCCCCGGCGAGGCGCCGCGCGGCCGAACGCCGCCCAGAGCAGCAGCACGTTGGAGGCGACGAGCGCTCCGGTGAGCAGCGCCGGGCCCGCCGCGCCCAGCAGCTTCACCAGCAGCACGGAGAGCACGCCGAAGCCCCACTCGTGGGGCACCCAGCCCGCGGTGCCCGTCACGCTGAAGGGGTCCACGCGGTTGAAGCCATGCTCCAGCACGTAGCGCCCACCCGCGAGGTGGAAGAAGAGATCGTAGTGCTTGAGCGGCGACAGCCCCAGCTTCACCCCGAAGTAGAGGGCGAGCAGCGCGGCCGGTCCAGGGAGCAGCAGGGCCCGACGGCTCACGGCACGCTATCCCACGCTCGCCACGGGTGGCATCGCGGCACTCGGGGCGGCGGGAGTCGCCGGAGCGCTGGCCGGCGCCGCCGGGGGCGCGAAGCCGAGCCGACGCAGCATCACCTTGCGGATGCTCGGGATGCGGAACCGGTAGATGAACGCATCCGCGAAGTAGTGGGCCAGCACCACCCCGAGGCTCAGGGAGGTGACGACGCGGAGGATCGTGTGCGAGCTGCTCCCGGTGGGATCGGCCGTGCCCAGGGTGCCTCGGCCCGCGCCGTCCAGCAGCAGCCCGTGGATGACGCCCAGCGCCAGCAGCGGCAGCATGGACAGGATCATCAGCGGCCAGATCCACGCGCGCCCCAGCCGGGCCGGCGGATCTCCCTCGCGAGGCTCCATCATCCGCGCGGTGATCATGTAGTACTCGAGGCCGTGCATGGCGGGCAGCATCACGTTGCCCCACATGGGAGCCACCAGCGTCAGCCCCGTCGCAGTGGCCACCGCGAGCAGGTACAGCACCTTGGGCCCGCTGGCGTTGCCCGCGCGCAGCACGGTGCGGAACAGCAGCGCGAAGAAGCCCAGCCACACGGCGAGGATCACCGCCAGCGCGCCATGGGGCAGCAGCGCGCCCTGGCCCACGTCCAGGTACGGCGTGGCGCCCGGGGCGGCCGAGTCGGGGACGAAGAAGAGGCGCACCAGGATGAGGGTGAGCACCAGCGGCACGTAGGTCTGCTGCAGCGTGCGCTCCCGAGGGTTGCCGGACCCGAGCCCGGCCTGGTGGCCGCGCAGCGTGTGCAGCGCCCAGAAGCCCTTGTGCTGCGACAGCGTGTGGTGCAGCCCGAAGATGTTGAAGAGGACGCCCACGATGTACACGTGGGCATCCTTGTTCATGTAGTACGTGAGGATGAACGCCGCGCCCACCGCGAGCATGGCCAGCGTGCCCGCAAGGATGATGCGGGGCTGCTTCGGCTCGGCGGTGAGCACGTCCCGGTGCACCGCGAAGAGCAGGTAGGTGAGCACCACGTGGGTGCCGTTGCCGAGGATGTTCTGCGCCGTCCACACCGCGAGCCGGTTCACCTCGTCCGCCGCCCGCAGCCCCACCAGCGCGCTCACCACCGCCGAGCCCACCGTGAGCAGGATGGGCAGCGTGAGGAACGCCGCGTCCGCCCGCGGCGAGAAGAGCCACAGCCCCCGGAACGGCAGGCTCCCGCGCGACGCGGGGGTGGACGTGGCGGGCCCGTGGGCCAGGGTGGGGGTCGACGCGGTCATCACTCCCAGTATACCCGCCCTCTGGGGCGAGCGATCAGGGAGCCGCGTCTTCCGCGACACCCCGGCCCCCTGGGTCGGCCACCGCCTCCGCGAGCCGCCGGGACAGCTTGGGCCGGCCGCTGGACTCGTTGAGGTGCGTCACGTCGATGAAGTCCTCCGGGCCGAACTCCGGGCTCTCGGCCAGGTCCAGCACCGGCACCCCCGCCTCCCGCTCGATGCGCGCCAGGACAGCAGCCAGGCGGGCACGGCCCTCGGGGGTAGGCTGGTTCCAGGCCCGGTTCCGGGGCGCCAGCACCACCCGCGTCTCGAGGGACACGGCGGCCAGGGCGCGCACGGCCTGGATGAAGGCCGTCACCTGCGCGTCGTCGAAGCGCAGCTCCAGCATGTCGGCTGTCTCCACCCTCCACTCCCGCTCCGACTCCAGCACCTCCGGCACGCTGCGCAGCCGGGCCCAGGCCAGGTAGGCCTCGCGCGTCTCGTCGAAGATCCAGCGCACCTCGCCTCTGCGGACGGGATCCCACTCGGGGACCTGCCGGCGCTCGATGGCGGCCCGGCCCTCGTGGATGCGCGACACCCAGGCCTTGCGCTCCGCGCTCGGGTCCTCGGGCGGAGGCACCGGCCACCAGGCGGGGGGCGGCGCGTCGAAGAGGCGGGTCTCCAGCAGGGACGTCACCGAGAGCGACGAGGTGCCCCCCATCAGCCGCAGCGCTCCCAGGTGCGAGGCCTCCTCCGGCGAGCGGCGCGCCTCCTGGGCGAGCGTGAGGAGATCGGCCAGCAGGGCCTTCTTCACGGCGGACTGCTCCCGGTACCAGGGGGAGCGGCCACGCGCCAGGGTGGCCTGGAAGGGGGTGAACTCCACCAGGGAGAGCCGGGCCTTGCGGCCACTGCGCTCGAAGGCGTCCGCTACTCGGCGGGCGAGCAGGGCCTGCATCTCGGGATCCACACCGGGGAAGCCGAGGTTGTACGCGGTGGCGGGCGACGGGAGGTGCTTCTCGAAGGTCTCCGGAGAGAAGCCGTGCTGGATGAGCGACGAGCCGAAGACGAGCACCGCGTCCTCACGCTGGGCCAGCTCGGGCAGCGCTCCGAGGAACTCCTCCAGCCGGATGGAGCCCTCGGTGAACTGGGCGCGCAGCTCCGGAGAGGTGGTGCGCACCAGCAGGGAGACGAACCCGCGCGCCAGCCCGAGCGCGGCCACCAGCAGCACGAGCCCCACCCCGAGGGTCCGGGCGGCGATCCGATCGCTGGAGGGGGAGGGCGAGGGCACGGGCGGGCTCAGAACTGGAAGTAGATGAAGCTGTGCCCCGGCATCCCGATGGCGATGGCCACGGCCAGGCAGGTGGCCACCACGGGCCACAGGGCGAAGGGACGCTGACGCAGCTCGGTCTTCTCCGCGAGCGCGGAGGCCGCGTGGCACAGGACGAGCCCCACCACCACGAACAGCAGGGTGAGCACGGCGGGCCAGGTGAAGGAGGAGGGCACCGCGGGCACGTGCATGCCCCGCAGCACCCGGAGCGCCGCGGGCAGGCTCTCCGCGCGGAACAGCACCCACCCGAGCACCACCAGGTAGAGCGTGCCCAGCCGCTTCAGCCAGCGCACCGCGGCCGAGGGCGTCTGCTTCAGCGCGGGGAAGCGCCCCACCAGCAGGTGCGCCACCACCAGCAGCAGCCCGTGGTACAGGCCCCAGAGGACGAACGTCCAGTTGGCCCCGTGCCACAGCCCGCCCAGCAGCATGGTGAACACCAGGTTGCGGTAGCGGCCCGTGCGGTTCCCGCCCAGCGGGATGTAGAGGTAGTCGCGCAGCCACGTGGACAAGGACAGGTGCCAGCGGCGCCAGAAGTCGATGGGCGAGGTGGCCAGGTACGGCAGATCGAAGTTCGGTGGCAGCACGAAGCCCAGCAGCAAGGCCACGCCGATGGCGATGTCCGTGTAGCCCGAGAAGTCCGCGTAGATCTGCCCCGTGAAGGCGAGCGCCCCCGTCCAGGCCTCCAGCGCGCTCGTGGCCCCCGAGGCCTGGAAGAGCGCATCCGAGGGCGCCGCGAGCAGGTCCGCCACCGTCTTCTTGAAGAGCCCCACCGCGATGAGCAGGTAGCCGCGCCGCACCTGCTCCCAGCGGGGTGGCTCCATCGTCTCGAACTGCGGCAGCAGCACGGAGGCGCGGATGATGGGCCCGGCCACCAGGTGCGGGAAGAACGACACCGCCGCCAGGAACTCCTCGGGACGCTCGCGAGCGGGCAGCTCCCGGCGGTACACGTCGATGGTGTAGCTCATGCTCTGGAACGTGTAGAAGGAGATGCCCGCCGGGAGCAGGAGCGAGAAGGTGGGCTCGGGCACCGAGACGCCCAGCGCGCCGAGCAGCCCGTGCGCCGAGTCCGCGAAGAATCGCGCGTACTTGAAGAAGGCCAGCACCCCCAGGTTGGCGACGATGCTCACCACCAGGAGTGCCCGGCGGCGGCGCTCGTCCTGGGAGCGGGACAGGCGCAGGGCGATCCAGAAGTCCAGCAGCGCCGTGCCGAGCAGCAGCGGCACGCAGCGCACATCCCACGCCCCGTAGAAGAGCAGGCTGCCGCCCACCACGAGCCACAGCTTCGCCCCCCGCGTCCGCGCGGCGAAGTGGAACGCCACGAAGAAGGCGATGAAGAACAGCCAGAACAGGGCGGTGTTGAAGAGCATGCGGAACGGGCGCCACCCGGAGCCGGGCGCATCATCGCCCGTGCGCCGCTGGGGACGCTACCCTCGGGCCGTGCTAAGAGAGGGCACGCATGGAAGGCCGCCTGCTGCTCAAGAACTGCGCCATCTTCCGAGCGGACGGACGCGTCCGCACCGGCATGGCCCTGGTGGTGCAGGACGGGCTCATCCGCCGCGTCGCCCCGGATGCCGACGTCCCCGTCCTTCCCGGAGACTGGGAGGTGGCCTGCCGGGGACGGCTGGTGGCTCCCGGGCTGGTGGACTGTCACACCCACCTCGTGGGCGGGCAGACCCTGCCCCCCACCGGCAATTTCCTCCTGAGGGCGCCGGACACCCGCCAGGATCGGCGCAAGCACGTGGCCTCGCTGCTGACGGCCGGCGAGGTGGAGGCCCTCTCCCGGTTCGCCCTGGCCCGGGCGCTGCGGGACGGCATCACCCTGGTGGTGGAGCACGTGGAGGCTCCCTCCGACGTGGCCGGAGCGCTCGAGGCCCAGGCGCGCGTGGCCGAGCAGCTCGGCGTCCGGCTGGTGACGGGCCACATCACCCACAGCCTCTCGGGAGACGCCCCCGCCCAGGCCTGCCTCGAGGCCAACGCGGACTTCGTTCGGCGCTACCGCTCCCACCCGCTGGTGCGTGGCGCGCTGGGCTTCCAGTCCTCCCACTCCTGTGAGGACAGCCTCCTGCGCCGCGTGAGCGCGCTGTCCGAGGAGCTCCAGGCCCCCATCCTCTTCCACCTGGCCGAGGGGGAGGACGATCTCGCCGCCACCTACGCCCGGCACGGCAAGCGCGTCGTCCCCCGGCTGGAGGAGCTGGGCCTGCTGGGCCCTCGCGCCATCGCCGCGCGGGCGCGGAGCATCAACACACAGGAGGCCGAGCGGCTGGCGGCCGTCGGCGCCTTCGTGGCGCTCAGCCCGCGCGCCCACCTCACCTCCGAGCCCACGGGCGAGTCGCTGGAGGCGGTCCTCTCCCGGCACCACATGGTGGGGCTGGGCACCAGCGGACATGGGACGCTCTGGGACGAGGTGCTGGCCGCCTTCATCGGGCTGATGCGCATCGCTCGCTCCGGCCGCCTGCCGGATCCGGACGGCGCCCTGTCGCAGCTGCTGGTGAGCGGCCCCGCGGAGCTCGTGACCCGCCTCTTCAATGCGCCCTCGGGCAGGGTGGAGGAGGGCGACATCGCCGACCTGGCGGTATACGACTACGTCCCCGCGGCGGACCCGGAGACGGGCTACTCGCCGCACCTGCTCGGCCAGCTGGCCCGCTCGCGGGTGGCCTGGACCATCGTCAACGGCCGCGTCGCCGTGCGCGAGGGGCAGCTGCTCGGCACGGACTTCGCGGAGCTGGCCACCGCCGCCACCGCCGCTCTGGCCAGCGTGTGGACCCGCGCCCGCCTCGGATGAGCTCCTCGCCCGTCTCCCTCGTCGAACGGCTTCGCGCCGCCCGGGAGCGGCGGGGGGCCCTGCTCACCGACGCGAGCACCACCGCCCTCCGCCTGGTGAATGGCGCCCCGGACGGAGTGCCCGACGTCACCGTGGACTCCTACGCGGGCGTCCATGTCGTGAGCCTCTACCGGGACTTCGCTCCCTCCGAGGAGGAGGCCCTGCTCGCCGCCGCCCACGAGGCCTGGGCGCCGCGCAGCCTCTACCTGAAGCGCCGCCCGCGCGAGGCCCGCGTGGTGGCCAACACCGCTCGGGACGTGGTGGCGCCGGAGCAGCCCGCCCGGGGCGAGCCGGTGGAGTCCCTCGAGGCGCTGGAGAACGGCCTGCGCTTCCTGATCCGCCCGGCGCAGGGGCTCTCGGTGGGGCTGTACCTGGACATGCGCGAGACGCGGGCCTGGCTGCTGGGGCAGGTGAAGGGCCTCTCCGTGCTCAACCTCTTCTCCTACACCTGTGCCTTCGGCGTGGTGGCTACCGCGGGAGGCGCCCGGCGCGTGCTCAACATCGACACCAGCCGCCGCGTGCTGGACTGGGGCGAGGAGAACGCCCGCCTGAACGCTCAGGCCGTGGACCGCTACGACTATGTAGCAGGGGACGTCTTCGACTGGCTGGGGCGGCTGGCGAAGAAGGGGCAGGGGTTCGATGTCGTCATCTCGGACCCACCCTCCTTCTCCACCACCCGCACCACCCGCTTCTCCGCGGCGAAGGACTACCCGCTGCTGGCCGAGGCCGCCGCGCGCGTGGTGGCCCCCGGGGGGCGGCTGGTGGCCTGCTGCAACCTCTCCACCCTGCCGCCTCGGCGCTTCGAGGCCATGGTGGCCGAGGGCCTGGGGCGCGCGGGCCGGCAGGGGCGCTCCGTCCTCTCGCTCGGCCCCTCTCCGATCGACTTCCCGTCCTCCCCGGAGGCCCCTCCCGGTCTCAAGGTGAACGTCGTTCAACTGCGTTAGAGTCGCGGCTCTGTCACGCTTATCGGCTATTGTTCCGAGCCCGATGTCCTCCAGCCCCGCGACCCGAGACTCCAGCCGCTTCGGCAAGTACCGACTCATCGACCGCATCGCGGTGGGCGGGATGGCGGAGATCTTCCTGGCGCACCAGGTGGATGGCGAGGGGCTGGAGCGGCCCGTCGTCATCAAGCGCATCCGCCCGCACCTGTCCAAGCACGCCACCTTCGTGAAGATGTTCCTCAACGAGGCGCGGCTGGCGGCGCAGCTCAACCACCCCAACATCGTGCAGATCCACGACCTGGGGAAGATCGGTGAGAGCTACTTCATCGCCATGGAGTACATCTTCGGCCGGGACATGCGGAAGGTGATCCCCAAGGCCGAGGAGCTGGGGATTGCCTTCCCGCTGGTGTACGCGCTGCGGATCGCCTCGGACGTGTGCTCGGGGTTGCACTACGCGCACAAGAAGGTGGACCTGTACGGCAACCCGCTGAACATCGTCCACCGGGACGTGACGCCCGAGAACATCTTCGTGTCCTTCGATGGCACGGTGAAGCTGCTGGACTTCGGCATCGCCAAGGCCGCCAACCAGGTGGAGCAGACGCGCTCGGGCGAGCTCAAGGGCAAGCTCAGCTACATGAGCCCCGAGCAGTGCCACGGCAAGCCCCTGGACTGCCGCAGCGACATCTTCTCGGTGGGCGTGGTGCTCTACGAGTGGCTCACGGGCTTCAGGCTCTTCACCGGCGAGTCCGAGGTGGCGGTGATGCGCAGCATCACCGATGGGAAGATCTACGCCCCGTCCTACTTCAAGGCGGACATCCCCGAGCCCGTCGAGGCCATCCTGATGAAGGCGCTCGAGAAGGATCGGGATCGGCGCTACCAGACGGCGGGGGAGATGCGCGCGGCGATCGACGCGTTCCTGAGCACCTACGAGTTCACCCCCACGCCGCTGCACCTGTCGAACTTCCTGCGGCAGCTGTTCCACGACGAGCTGCGCGAGGAGCAGGGCCGGCTGGTGAAGCAGACCACCAGCTCGGACGAGGTGCTGGTGCTGGATGACGAGGTGACGCCCATGGCGGCCAACCCCATGCGAGAGGGCCGCAGCCCCTCCGAGCGGCTCCTCAGCCTCACCCTCCCCGGGGAGCAGGTCGAGGCGCTCGAGGCCATCGCGCAGCGCAGCGGCGTGAGCGTGAACAAGATGGTGGGAGAGCTGCTCGCGGCCTGGCTCAAGTACCGCTAGGTCGACGGAGGCTGCTGGACGCCATGCCTCGCGTGAAGCTGGTCCTCGAGTATGACGGAACGCGTTATGTGGGCTGGCAGGTGCAGCCCAACGGGCGCTCCATCCAGGCGGAGCTGCGGGAGGCGCTGGGCCGGCTGCTGGGCGCTCCGGTGGAGGTGGCGGCGGCGGGGCGGACGGACTCGGGAGTGCACGCGACGGGGCAGGTGGTGTGCTTCGACACGGAGCGCCAGCTGCCCCTCAAGGCGTACTTCATGGGGCTCAACGGCCTGCTGCCCGAGGACATCGCCGTGGTGCGCGCGGAGGAGGTGCCGGCCGCGTTCGATCCGAGGCGCTGGTCTCGCGGCAAGCGCTATCGGTACCGGGTGAGCAACCGGCCCACGCGCTCGCCGCTGCGGCGGCACACGCACTGGGAGATCTACGCTCCGCTCCAGGTGGAGGCCATGGCGCGCGCGGCCACGCACCTGCTGGGGCGGCATGACTTCTCGGCGTTCCGGGCGTCGGACTGCCAGGCGGCGCACGCGGTGCGCGAGGTGCGCCGGCTGGCCGTGGAGGGCACGGCGGGGGACGCGGTGTTCTTCGTGGTGGAGGGCACGGCGTTCCTCAAGCACATGGTGCGCAACCTGGTGGGGACGCTGGTGGAGGTGGGCAAGGGGCGCAAGCCGGAGGCATGGGTGGCCGAGGTGCTGGCGTCTCGGGACAGGACGCGGGCGGGGCCCACGGCGCCACCGCAGGGGCTGGTGCTGGAGGAGGTGTTCTACGGAGAGGGGCCGCCTCCTCGCACGGCTGGGGACTCGGCGGACGTGTTCGACGACGAGCCGTGACGCCTGCGGGCCGGGCTTGGGCTAGGCTCCGGCGGCGTGAGCTCCAAGCCGCCCAAGGTTCTAGACTCGCTGCGCGTCCGTGTTCGCCGCCTCCAGTTCATCGTGGGGATGGGTTTCCTCTCGCTGGTGGTCGGCTCGGTGCTCACCGTGAGCCTGACGGTGCGGCTGAGCGAGCGTGTCCAGGGGATGCAGGTGGAGCCCCTGCGCGTGCTCATCGCCATCGTGCTGGAGCACCTGTGGGTGCTCGGGGTGCTGCCGGTGATGTGCTACGGCGCCGCGCGCATCCTCGAGCTCAGGCCTCTGTCGACTTCGTTGGGGGCGGCGTTCTCGGGACAGCTCTTCGTCTTCGCGCTCTCGTTCGTCCGGGATGGCTTCGAGGGGCTGTGGGCGGGGTGGTTCTACACCTCGCTGCGAGTCATCGCGTTCTCCGCGGGAGTGTTCCTGTCCCATAGGGCGGTGGTGCGTGGGCGTGCCGCGGCGGCCCAGGGCGCGGCCAAGGCACAGAAGCAGGCCGAGGAGCGGAAGGCCGAGTACATGGAGTTCCTGAAGGATGCCGAGCGCGGAGCGGAGAAGTCCGCGCAGCGTGAGGCGGAGCGGGCCGCGGCGGCGGCTTCGGTGGGTGGGGCGGCGGTGGCTTCGGCGCCGGCAGTGGAGAGCACTGCTCCCGCGATGGGCGCTACCGTGGAGCCTGCCGCTCCGAGCGCGGCGAGCCCCGAAGCTCCCGCGGAGACGAAGGCCCCGACGGCGGAGGGGTGAGCTGGCGGCGAGGCGGTCCTCCAACCTGAGTCCTCCTCGTAGGAAGGGGGTGCCCGATGGGGCCGTGGCAGGTGCTGTGGAAGGCCGAAGCGCTGGTTCTGGCGGTCATGGTGCTCGGGTGCAGCGGCACGCCGCAGCGGGTCCGGGTGGAAACCGGAGCCGGGGGAGAAGGCATCGTCCTTCTTCCTCGCACCGTTACCGTGGAACCGGTGGAGGTGACGCCGGAGGAAACCACCCGTGCCATCCAGAGATTGGCGCGAGAGGTGCGGCTTCTCGGCTCCCCACGTGAGACGGCGGAGCGGTTGTTCCAGCTCGACGCGCTGTACGGCGATTACCTGTACCTGCTGCGAGAACGGAAGCTGGTCCCGCTCGATTCAGGCGCGCCCCTGGAAGGGACGCTGACGGAGGCGGAGCAGCAGTGGGTCCGCCGGTACAAGGGCTGGTGTCAGAGCGCCCATGGCGTCGAGGGCGATTGCCTGGGAGGCGCGCTCATTGGCGGGAAGTACCTGGATCTGCAGGGCCGCTACATGTGGGCGATGGCTCTGAGCAAGAGCCCGGTGCTGGAGGAGTTCGAGAAGGCGCTGGGGGAGATGGTGAGCCTGCAGGCCGTCATGCAGGCGGCGACGTGGACAGTGGTGACGCTGCTGTTCCTGCTGGCGCTGCCCGAGCCTGTCACGAAGTTCATCGCCGCGTGGGCGACGGCGGCGCTCATTCTCTGGGTGGGTGCCCGGACGCTCTACAACCTGGTGACGGGCTGGTTCCAGCTGATGGAAGAGGTGAAGGCTGCGCGCACCTTCGAGGAACTGCGTGAGGCGGGAGAGAAGTTCGGCAGGTTGTTCTCGAGAGAGGCGGCTCAGGCGTTCGCCATGATGGCGATGGCGGTGCTGACGCACACGACGGCAGGATTCGCCAAGCAGGTGGGGACGCTGCCCGGTTCAGCGCAGGTGTCGATGCGGGCTGTTGGCCAGGAAGGCCTCCTGCTGTCCGAGGTGGGAGCAGTGGAGTCGGTGGCGGTGACGGCGGAGGGGTTCGTCGTCACGCTGCCCCCGGGCGCGGTGGCGATGGCGGCACGCGGTGGGCGAGGCGACCGCACGCAGAAACATCACATCGCGACCGTTGCTAATGAGAAATCCACCTTGCGTGGAGGCCCTTGGACTCCGCGATTCCGGGAGCTTTTCGCCAAGGCCGGATTGCGGCTGAAGGATCTGGAGAATGTGGTGCCCATTCCAGGGCACAAGGGCCCTCACCCCGAGCGTTACCATCGGCTCGTCTACACGCGACTGGACGATGCAACGAGAGGCTGTCGTAGCATCGCCGAATGCCGAGCGAGGCTGACGCGGGCACTCGACAGGCTGGCTCAGGAGATAGCTGCGCCAGGCACCGAGCTGAACCAGCTCGTCACCCAAGGTAGGCCACGATGAGGGGGTCCATGCCCAAGCGCTTCTTCGAACTCCACGACGATCTGTATGTCCGAGGGCGTTGGCACCTGAAGAACCCCACTGATGGCAAAGGCCGCAAGCTGGACGATTGGGACTTCAGGCTCGGTACGCCCGTGCATGTCGAGGGGCGGTTGAAGATCCGCATCGAACAAGAGGGAAAACCACTGGACTTCTCCGAGACGAACTCCCGGATCCCTGTGGTTCACGTCAGGGTCGCAACAGCCTTCCTGGAACTGGCTCCTGACGACGTGCAACTCATCCCCGTGGATATCGAACGCCAGCCAGAGCAGTACCTGGTCCTGGTCGCCACACGCTTGATTCGATGCATCGACGAGAAGACCTCGAAGGTGCAGTTCTGGCAACCGGAGGATGGTCTTCCCGAGAAGGTGGGCCAGTACTACGCCGTGGACCACATGCGTGTGGACAAGGCGAAGATTGGAGACGCTCGGGTATTTCGTCCCGATGGGTGGCCCGGCAGCCTCATCGTCTCCGAGGAGATCAAGGACGCCTTGGAGCGCATGGGCGCCACCGGCGCGAAGTTCGAGGAGGTCTGACGACCACGGAGCGTGAGGTGATCCGCCACACCCATGGCTTTTCGCGACGATGAAGCCTGGAGTGCTGGCCGCGTGCCACGTCATTCCAGCTATTTGGGCCCAATCCCTCGGTGTTCCAGGTCTGGCGTGCTTCCTGCTCTGAAGGGGAGCGCTGCCACAACCTGCTGGAAGGCCCGCTGAGTCCGGCTCGCCAGGGAGGGTGACGTGTCGCGCCGCCTCATCCACCTCCGTCTCGCCCATGTCCTCCTGCCCTTGCTGCTGTGCTCCTGGGCCGCGGTGGCCGCCGAGCCCACGGGCTCCAACGCCGCCGCCCTCGAGCCGGCGGCTTCGGCTCCGGGCCTGCTGCCGCGCAAGAAGTCCTCGCCCGCCGCGGCTCCCCGGCCCGCAAGCCCCTCCCGCTCACCGGTCTGCTCCCCCGTCAGTGACTACCCGGACAACCGCTGCATGGCCCGGCAGCCGCTGTGCGAGCAGGATCTCGCCATCGGCCGCACGGCCTGGAAGTACTTCGAGAACAACCTCCAGCCGCAGACAGGGCTGGTCAACGCCGCGGACAACTTCCCGTCCACCACCATGTGGGACCTGGCCTCGTCGCTGGCCGGCACCATCGCCGCCGAGCAGCTGGGCTTCATCACCCGCAAGCAGTTCGACGATCGCGTCACCCCCATGCTGGCCTCCCTGTTGGCGCTGCGGCTCTACCAGGACGAGCTGCCCAACAAGGTCTACAACACCGTCACCGGCGAGCTGACGGACTACGTCAACAAGCCCTCGAAGGATGGCGTCGGGTACTCGGCGCTGGACATGGCGCGGATGCTCTCCTGGCTGCAGCTGCTGGGCTGCATGTATCCGAAGTACGTCCCGCCCGTGCGCAACATCGTCCAGCGGTGGAAGTTCCACCGCATGGTGCGCGACGGCCAGCTCTACGGCGCCGCCATGAACGCCTCCACTCGCAAGGATGTCTCCATACAGGAGGGCCGCCGGGGCTATGAGCAGTACGCGGGGAAGATGTTCGCGCGCCTGGGCTTCGATCAGCGCATCTCGGCCACCTATCGCAACGCCTTCGCCAGCTCGGTGGACATCTACGGCGTGCAGGTGCCCATCGATACGCGGGACCCGCGCATGCTGGGGGCCTACAACTTCGTGGTCACCGAGTCCTATGTGCTGGACGTGCTCGAGTTCGGCCTGGATGAGGAGAATGGCTCGCTGATCAACGCCATCTACGAGGTGCAGAAGCGGCGCTGGCAGCAGACCGGCATCGCCACGGCGGTCTCCGAGGACAACATCGATCGGTCGCCCTACTTCATCTACAACAGCATCTATGCCGCCGGCACGGCGTGGGCCTCCCTCACGGACAAGGGCGTGCGCCACGACGGGCTGAAGACGATCTCCACCAAGGCGGCGCTGTCGCTGGCGACCCTCTTCCCCCAGGATCCGTACTCCGCCGTGCTGCTCAACGCGGTGGGCAGCGCGTACTCCCCGGAGCGCGGCTGGTACTCCGGCGTCTACGAGAGCGGGCTCGGCTACAACAAGGCCATCACCGCCAACACCAACGGCATCATCCTCGAGGCGCTGCTCTACAAGGCCGTGGGTCCACTCCACGAGATGTGCGCCCGGTGCCGTCGCACGCCGGAGGTGGTGGCGCCTCAGGTGGTGGAGGCCAGCCGCAACTTCGCCGAGTATGCCTCCGCCGCCGCGTACGCCCCTTCCTTGCCGCAGCCCACGTATGTCCTCGTGGCCGCGCCCGACCCCGCGCCCGCAGCAGCTCCCCCGGCAGCTTCGAAGCCCGCGCCCGCGGGTGCCAGCCCCGCCTCCGCGGCTCCCAAGCCCGCGCCCGCGGGTGCCAGCCCCGCGCCCGCGGCTCCCAAGTCCGCGCCCGCGCCAGGCGGCGCCTCCCCGCAGGTGGCGGCCTCTCCGTCCGCTCCGGCTGCTGCTCCTCGGGTCGTCCCCGCGTCCGCTCCCGCCCCCGCGAAATGAGACGCCTCGCGGCGGCCCGGCAGCCCACGGCCCGGGGCGAGCGGCTCGCTCTTCTGCCTGGCGCGCTCCGGGGCATGGGTCGCTCCTCGGGCGCGGCTTCGAAGGCGACCCCTCGACAGGAGCGGAACTCGGATGAACACACTGGTCTTGACGGTCGGTCTGGTGCTCCACCTGGGGGAGACGGGGAGCCCGGCGGTACAGGTGTCTCCCTATGCGAGCGAGCTTCGGTTCTCCGGACGGGTCGATCGCACCGACCCCGAGGGGCCTCGCTTCGCCTGGTCCGGGACTCGGTTCGAGCTGCGCTTCACCGGCACCTCGGTCCGGGTCCGGCTGCGCGATCTGCCCAAGATTCCGGATCCGCACGGGAAGATCTGGCCCAACCGCTTCCAGGTGACGCTCGACGATCAGCCGCCCCGGCAGCGCATGGCCAGTGACAGCTCCGAGGTGCTCTTCGAGCAGTCAGGCCTGTCTCCGGGGCCCCACCGGCTGGAGGTCTACAAGCAGACCGAGGCATTCGTGGGAGAGGCCCAGCTGCTGGGGCTCGAGCTGGCCCCGGGGGCGCGGCTGCTCCCTCCGAGCCCCGCGCCGGCCAGGCGCATCGAGTTCTTCGGAGACTCCGTCACCGCCGGCTATGGCAACGAAGGCCCGGACAGCAGCTGCCACTTCTCCGCCGACGTCCAGAACCACAGCGTGACCTACGGAGAGCTCACCGCGCGGGCGCTCGACGCCGAGTCCGTGACGGTCGCCTGGTCCGGCCGTGGAGTGATTCGCAACAACGATGCGCCGGAGGGGGCACCGGTGCTGCCCCAGCTCTGGGATCGCACCCTGCCTGCGCGCGACGGGGCCCGCTGGGACTTCACGTCGTGGAAGCCGGATGTCGTCGTGGTGAACCTGGGGGCCAACGACTTCGCGGGCGGCGATCCCGGGAGAGCGGCGTTCGAGGCGGGCTATGAGGCGTTCCTCTCCGGCATCCGAGCTCGTTACCCGGAGGCGCTCCTCGTGGTCTGCCTGGGCCCCACCATGAGCGACAGCTGGCCGGTGGGCGTGCAGGCCCGGACGAAGGCGCGGCGCTACCTGGAGTCCTCCGTCCAGCGCCTGCGGAAGCGGGGAGACTCCCGCGTCTTCTTCCTGGAGTTCGCGACACAGCGGCCCGTCGATGGCTACGGCTGCGACTACCACCCCAACCGGGTGACGCATCGGGCGATGGCGACGACGCTCACCGCCCGATTGCGCGAGCTGCTCGGCTGGTAGCCTCAGGCCGAGGGTGCGGGGCTCTCGGCCGGGGTCTGCTGGCCCTGCGCTGGCGCCGGAGCCAGCCGCGGCTCGGCAGCCCGCTCGAGACCGATCAGGAAGGCCAGCGGCTTGAGCTTCCCGAACCCGTAGGCCAGGGCGAAGGAGCCCGGGACGACGAGGGCGAACTTCGAGAAGATCATCACCAGCGGGGAGAGGTCCCAGCGCTCGGTGAAGGCCACGATGTCGAAGAGATCGATCAGGATGGGGTGCAGCAGGTAGACACCGAAGGTGTACGGGGACAGCCTGCTGAAGAGGGGCGACCAGTTGAGGTGCGAGGCCGCCATGAAGGCGCCGAACACCAGGACGGGCATCAGGCGGTTGGCGTAGAACGCGCCGCCGTTCCGGTCGACCCAGCTGCCCGCCTTCGCCACGGAGAAGGCGTAGACCAGCGTCGTCAGGAAGGCCAGGCCCACCAGCAGGAGCAGCAGCCGCAAGAGGTCCCGGGACTCCTCGCGGTCCGCCCCCCGCTTCCACCAGGCATAGAGGCTGAACGCCTGCATGCCGTAGCCGAGGTAGCCGAGATCCTTCACCCCCTGCAGGGCCATGACTCGCATGAACGGGTCGGTGATGGCGCCCCACATCCAGCGCTGCACGAAGTCCATGAGGTACAGCAGGGGAATGAGCAGCAGGCCCAGGATGGGGTAGCGCCGGGCCATCCGCATGCAGGGATACGCCAGGATGAGGATGAAGAGGGTGGGCAGGAAGTGCAGGTGGTACTGCGCCGAGCCCGTGAGCAGGTAGCCCACCCACGAGCGCGCTGCCTGGAGCTCGTTCCAGATGGCCTCGCTGTAGCCAAAGGCCGAGGCCTTCAACAGACGGAAGAACGCGAAGAACAGCGTCCAGATCAAGAAGGGGAGCAGCAGTCGCTTCGCCTGACCCAGGACGATGGAGCCGTAGGCCGTGTCCCCCTTCTCCAGCTTGTGGGCCAGCAGGAACAGGGAGAACACCAGGAAGATCTCGGCGCTGGAGATCTCCGCGACGCTGCGGACGAACGCGGTGGCCAGGTTCATCAGCGGGTCGGGGCTCTTGAAGGGAGCTCCGCTGAAGTTCGTCGAGCTGTGAATCAGGACGATGCCTACGGCGGCCAGGATGCGATTGGCATCGAGCCAGACCATGCGGTGTGAGGGAGTCGCTGGAGGGGGAGAGGCGCTTGTCATGGACTGCTCCTTTTCGTGCGGATGCATCCGCTCGTCGTGTCGGGCACAGTGGCCCCGTGGCCAGGCCTGGAGGCAGGTTCAGCATCCGGTGTGCCAGGGTCGGTGCCTGGCGAGGGCGAAGGCCGGAGGCGCTGCCGAGCCCGGGGGAGGGCAGCGACGTCCGCACGGGAAGCATGGGACTGCGACACACGTGGCGTTTCGCCACAGCGGCTCACGAGGCGGACGACAGGGCCGTGCCGGCCTTTCGGGCACTTCGAGGGACGGAGCCCGGCTGCGAGGACTGGCCTGTTTCCTGCTCAGTGTCTGCCCATGAGCCGCCGCGCTCTCATCGTCGTGACGGTCCTCCTGTCGCTCGGCGGTGCCGCCGCGGAGGCCCAGTCCCTGCCGCTGCTCGCCCGGGCGCGGCAGCTGGCCTGCGCGCCAGAGGCGCAGGAGGCTCGCGAGGCGGTGCTCGCCCTGCGCTCGGCGGACACCCTGGCCCTGGGCTTTCCGGACGAGCAGCTCTCCTCCCAGGGACAGCGGACGCTGCACGCGAGCGTGCTGGACATCCTCCTGGCGGCGCTGGCGCTGGGCGTGCGCAGACACCCCGAGCTCGAGCCGGAGGTGGCGGCGCTGGTGAGCTCGTGGAACGCCTGCGCCCTCATCGACGAGGGAGAGGCCTACGACGTCGTCCGGGGAGAGGGCTCGCCGCGACGGCGGCGACTCGTTCTTCCCCTGCCGCTGGGAGGCGACGGGCTGCGCGCCTGGAAGCTGCTTCCCGAGCCCTCCGGTGACGGCCCCCAGGTCGCTGGCCAGGGCCCGGCCTCACTCGAGCAGCTGTGCGCGGACGGCATCGAGGGAACCTCCCTCTTCGACTTCGTGCCGGGAGTGCCCTCGGGGCCGATGCGTGTCGCGCCGCCGGCACCCGAGGTGGCTGCCGACTGCCTCGTGCCGCCTCCGCTGCTTCCTCTCCCCGCGTCCCCCAAGCCAGCGCCTCTCCCGGAGCCCTCCGCGCCACCTGCTCCTGAGCTTGCCAAGGAGGAGCCCCTCACCTCGAACCTCCTGCTGCCTCCGCCGGGCACGCCCGTCGACGCGGTGCCCCTCGTCGCGGCGCCAGGCGGCCATGGCTGGACCACCGGCGTGTCCTACTCCCAGGGGCTGCAGGGGCAGGGGTCGCTGAGCGCCATCGGCCTCTTCTCTCCCGTGCGTGGGCTCACCTTGAGGGTGGGCGCCGGCTTTGGTCTGCTGCGCGAGTTCCGACCCTCCCGTCAGGTGCAGCGCCTGACGCTCTCCTGGGGCGTGGGCTACTCCGGGGGAAAGCCGGGGACCTGGTCCCTGCAGCTCGACAACTGGGGACCGCTGGATCCCACCGCTCCCAGGGACTTCCTCCGCGGCGTGGCCTTCGACATCGGCTACCAGGCGAGGCTCCCCGCGCTGCTGGAGCGGGTGCTCTCCACAAGCTTCAAGCTCACCCTCCCGCGCGCAGGCTCGCCGTCCACCTCTGCCGTGTTCGTCGTGAGGCCGGCTCCCGGCGGCTTTGCCTCGGTGGCCCTGCGCTTCTCACCGCTGGAGCGCACGCCGCTCACCTGGTCCTACTCCGCGGGCTATGCGCTGACCTGGAGCCCCCGCACCTTCTCCCTCACGTACGCCCACTGGGGAGCTACCCCCGCCTTCGAGTTCGATCCCCTGAAGGGAGGCGCGCTCACCGCCAGCGTCACCTGGAGCTTGTGAGCGAGCGGCGCCGCACCAGCCGCATCCGGTTGCCGCTGGGGAGCGCCTCGTAGGCCACCTCGTCCATCAGCTCGCGCAGGATGTACAGCCCCCAGCCTCCCTCTGGCAGCGTGTCTCGAGCCTCCGGGTCCACAGCCGGCAGGGAAGGCCGGCTCAGCGCTCCGGCGGGAAGTGACGCGCCCTCATCGCGCAGCTCGAGCACCAGCCCGCTCGCATCCTTCCAGGCCTTCAGCTCGAAGGGCTGCCCCGGGCGCGAGCCGTACGCGTGCTCGATGACGTTGTTCATGGCCTCCACCGCGCACAGCTCGATCTCGGCCATGGCCTCCGGGCCGCACCCGAGCGCCGAGAGCAGCGCGCGCAATGCCTCCGCCGCCTTCCTCACGGAGTCGGGCTCGCTCGTGAGGGCGAGGTGGAGCTGTGTGGGTGGCTGCATCTCAGGGCTCCAGTTCATCCTTCCACGACAAGCTCTGCGAGGAGCATGCCGGCCAGCGCTCACACGGCGTCCCGAATCTTGCATGGAGTGCCCTCGATCGGAATTTCCCGAGCAGGAGAGGTCATGGACCTGGAGAGCGATGATGTCCCTCGCGGCAACTCCCCCGAGGAAGCGTCAGGACCGAGGAGGGAGCCGCACCTCGCCCACCCGCAGCCCCGGACGGCCAGGCGTCCACGGCGCGTGCTGGTGGTGGATGATGCGCCCACCACCTGTGCCCTCTTCTCCGGCATGCTCGAGCGGGAGGGCATGGCCGTGAGCGTGGCCACCTCCGGCTACGAGGCGGTGGCCATGGCCCAGGCCGACCCTCCGGATCTGGTCCTGCTGGACTACATGATGCCGGACATCACGGGCATGGCCGTGGCGCGGCGCATGCGCGCGGACCCACGTCTGCGCGAGGTGCCCATCATCCTCGTCACCGCCTCCTCGCTCGAGAGCACCATGGAGGAGGCTTTCGCCGCGGGGGCCGATGACTATCTCATCAAGCCCGTCGCGCGCCCCCTGCTGCTGGCGCGAGTCGAGGCGGCCATCCGCGCCCACGAGAGCCGCATCGCCGCGCGCAGCGCGAACGCGCTCCTCCAGGATCTGCAGGAGGCCCGGCGTGTACAGCAGTCGCTGCTGCCCAGGCTGCCGGTGGACTTCGAGGGCTGGCACATCAGCGGGGCGGTGGTGCCCTGCTCCCTGGTGGGAGGGGACATGGTGGACGTGATGCCCGGCATGGGCGGGGCGAAGGTGGTGTCCCTGGTGGACGTGGCGGGGCACGGCATGGCGGCGGCCCTGGTCGCGGCGCAGGTCTCCAGCGAGCTGCGCATGCTGGTGGAGACGCGGCCGCTCGACGAGGCGATGATGGCGCTCAGCTTCCACATGTTCCACCGTGGCACCGAGCGCTATGCGTGCGTGGCGGCCATCGAGATACGGGGCGGCAAGGTCACCGTCATCAACGCGGGCCTGCCTCCGGTGTGCGTCCTGCGGCGGGGAGCGCTCCGTGAGACCGTCTCGGCGAGCGCGGTGCCGCCAGGGCTCTTCGAGGACCCCACGGTCATCCCCACGCACCTGACGATCGATCCGGGGGACTGCGTGGTGATGCTCAGCGACGGGCTGACGGAGCCCTTCGGACGCGCGGACTCCGTGGCACCGGGGCTCACCGCGCTCGGGCTGCAGGGCATGAGGGGGCTCGCGCCGGCCCCGCCGGCCCTCGTCCAGCGGATCCTGGAGTGCGTGGGCGACTCGCAGCGAGACGACGCCACGCTGCTCGTGCTCGACCGCGTGCCCGGCGGGCAGTGAGGGCCCTGGCGGGGCCTGTGGTGGGACACGGCGGTGAACGCGTGGAGCGAGGGAATCCGCCACAGCCCAGCGCGGCGAGCGCGCGCACCCCCCAGCAGCACCCGCTCGGTGTGGCACGGCACGGACGTTGCTCAAGCTTCGAGGAGAACCCTGAGCCGAGAGGCGGACAGGGGCTGGCTGGGAGCCTCCACACGAAGGCCTGGCCCCATTCCCTGAACCGGAGATGCCATGGACCTGAAGACCGAGTGGCTCGAGGACACACTCATCATCACCCCGCATCTGGACCGCCTGGATGCCCTGGCGGCCGTGGAGTTCCGCAAGGAGGTGCTGCAGCACGTCGCGGACGGCAAGCGCGTCGTGCTCAACATGATCTTCATCACCTTCGTGGACAGCTCCGGCCTGGCGAGCCTCGTCTCGGTGCTCAAGGGCCTGCCGCCCGGAGGCTCCCTGCGGCTCGTCCATGTGCACTCGAACGTCCGGGCGCTGCTGCAGCTCACCCGGCTGGTGAAGGTCTTCTCCACCTTCCCGAGCATCCGGGAAGCCATCGAGGCCTGAAGGCGCGCGCCCATGTCCCTGCTTCCGCTCACCGCCATGTGCTCCGCCCTGCTCGCCGCTGCCTCCGTGGGCCGCGCCGGAGCCCTGTCCCTGGAGGGCCGCTGGATCGCCAGTGAGCAGGAGCTCACGCAGGCGCCTCGCTCCCTTCCCGAGGGCAGGGAGATGCCGGTGCCCTCCAACTGGTACCGGCACGGCATCGATCGGGGCGGCGTGGTGTGGTTCTCCCGCGAGGTGCGCCTGCCCACGGACGGGCACTTCCGGCTCGAGTTCGGCGGCGTGGATTATGAGGGGCAGGTCTTCTGGGATGGCCAGAAGGTGGGTGGGCACCGCGGGTACTTCGCACCCTTCTCGCTGAAGCTGCCACCAGGCCGGGCCGGCTCCCGTCACCTGCTGGCGGTGCGGGTGGACAGCCCCCTCGAGTCTCCGGAGGACTTCAGTCAGTTCAAGACCCTCATCAAGGGCGTGCTTTCGCACCACGACACGCGCCCCGGAGGGGCGTGGTCGCCGCGAGGCCAGGAGGCGAATACGGGCGGTATCTGGGGGGCGGTGCGGCTCGTGCCCGTCCGGGCCGCGTGGATTGGCGACGCGCGGGTGCGCACGCTCGGGGCCAGCGCACGCAGGGCCCGCCTGCGCGTGGAGATCCAGCTCGACGAGGTGCTCGAGCCCGAGGCGCTCCTGGACTTCGTGCTCCGGGAGCCCGGGGGCACCGTGGTGGCGCGCGTGGAGCTCGGCAGGGTGGGCCAGCAGCGGCGCTTCGAGCGTGAGGTGTGGCTTGCCCGTCCCCGCCTGTGGTGGCCGCGCGAGCTGGGAGAGCCGGCGCTCCATGACCTCGAGGTACGCGTGCGAGGCCAGGCCGGAGAGGATCGGCTCGCCCGCCGCGTCGGGATCCGCACGGTGCGCCAGGACGCGGGCCGGCGCCTGATCGTCAATGGCGTCCCCCTCTTCGTGCGCGGCACCAACTACATCGGCAGCCTCTACCTCGCGGAGCTGGACCGGGGGATGGCGGCGAGAGACCTGGCGTTGATGGAAGCGGCCCACATCAACGCGGTGCGGGTGCACGCGCACCTCTCGTCGCCCGCCTTCTACGACGAGGCGGACGCGCGCGGAATGCTGGTGTGGCAGGACTTCCCGCTGCAGTGGGGCTACGACGACAGCCCCGCCTTCGCCCAGGAGGCCCGCCGCCAGGTGGGGGAGATGCTCTCGGCGTTCGGGCACCACCCGTCCATCGTCTTCTGGACGGGACACAACGAGGCGCCCTGGTCCTCGGAGTGGATGGTCTACAAGTACGGGGCGCGCTACAACCCGGACCAGAACCGCGAGCTGGCCCGGGCCCTGGCGGAGGCGCTGAGCGCCGACACGACCCGGCCCCACCAGGTGAACTCCCCGCCAGCCGAGCACGCCTGGGCGGGCTGGTACTTCGGCAGCTACCGCGAGTTCTCCCGGCCCGCCGCCCACCCGGTGCTCACCGAGTTCGGAGCCCAGGCGGTGCCCGCGCGGGCCACGCTGGAGACCTTCCTGCGCCCCGAGCAGCTGTGGCCCCTGGAGGGCAGCAACCTCGAGCTCTGGACGCACCACAACTTCCAGCTGCGCGAGCTGCGCGACCTGGCCCGGGTGCCGACGGGCGGCTCGGTGGACGAGCTCATCGAGAACTCCCAGCGCTACCAGGCGCGGCTGCTGCAGTTCGCCGCGGAGCAGCTGCGCCGGCAGAAGTGGCAGCCGGTGACGGCGCTCTTCCAGTTCATGTTCGTCGAGCACTGGCCCTCCATGAACTGGGGGATGCTGGACCATCTCCGCCAGCCGAAGCAGGGGTACGCCGCGCTGGCGCGGGCCTACCAGCCGGTGCTGGCGGTGGCCTCCCGGCCGCGCAAGGACGGGCCGCTGCGGCTGAGCCTCGTGAACGACCGCCAGTCCGCGCTGCCGGGCCTCTCGCTGCGGGTGCGCTTCGGGGAGGACGACACGCGGACGCGCGAGCTGCGCGTGGACGTGCCCGCCAACGGAGTCCTGGAGCTCCCCGAGGAGCTGCCGCCGCCAGCGCCCACCGAGTCCCTTCGCCTCACCCTCATCGAAGCATCGGGTGCCGCCCTCTCCGACAACCACTACGCCCCTGGGTACTTCACGCCATGACCATCGCCACCGTTCGACAACCATCGCTCGAGTCGGACAGCGCTCCTCCCCGGGAGGAGGTCCGCTCCGGCTCCATCGAGGAACGCCAGCCTCCCGAGCCCATGCCCCACAGCGCGGCGCGCGAGGCGCTCTTCCAGTCGCTCGCGACGGCCTCCGTGGTCTTCGGGCTGTGGTACCTGGACTGGCGCTGGACCAGCTCGGTGAACTGGGAGGCGTGGTGGTTCTCCGTGCCCCTGCTGCTGGCCGAGACCCTGGCCTTCGTCGGCACCTGCCTCTTCATGCTCAACCTCTGGCGCACGGAGGACACGCCGCGGAGCCCGCCGCCGGCGACGGTCGCGGACATCCTGGAGAGGAAGCCCAAGCAGGATCGCCCGCTCATCGTCGACGTCTTCGTCGCCACGTACAGCGAGGATCCGGAGCTGGTCCGGCTGTCCCTGCGGGACGCCCGGAAGCTGCGCTACCCGCACCCCATCGACTTGCGCGTCCACGCGCTGGACGATGGGCGGCGCCCCGCCATGCGGGCCGTGGCCGAGCAGGAGGGGGTGGGCTACATCACCCGCGGGGACAACGTCGGCTTCAAGGCGGGCAACATCCGCAACGCGCTCGAGCAGACCCAGGGCGACCTGGTGGTCATCTGCGACGCGGACACGCGCCCCTTCCCGGAACTGCTCGAGGAGACGCTCGGCTACTTCCGCGATCCGCGGGTGGCGTGGGTGCAGACCCCGCAGTGGTTCTATGATCTGGACGAGGGAACGCCGCTGCCCGACTTGCTCTCGCGCTCCCTGCGGCTCGGCCGGGTGGGCCGCGCGCTGGGCCGCGGCGTCGAGGCGCTCATCGGCCCGGTGCGCGTGGGCGCGGACCTGTTCGGCAATGATCCGGCGCTCTTCTACGACGTCATCCAGCGGCGCCGGAACTGGTGCAACGCCTCGTTCTGCTGCGGCGCGGGCAGCGTGCACCGCCGTGACGCGGTGATGGAGGCGGCGCTCCGGGCCTACGGCGAGCAGGTGGCCAGCGCGGTGGAGCAGATCACCCAGGAGGTAAAGGACACGCGGCTGCGCGCCGATCTCTCCGAGGTCATGTCCGGCGAGGCCGCGCGCGAGTTCGAGCTCACCCCCTACAAGTTCCACGTGTCGGAGGACATCTACACGAGCATCGTGCTGCACTCGGACTGCCAGCGGCGGTGGAAGTCCGTCTACCACCCGCGCGTGCTCACCCGGATGCTCTCCCCGCAGGACCTGCTGGCGTGGACCATCCAGCGCTTCAAGTACGCGGGGGGCACGCTGGACATCTTCTGGAACGACAACCCGCTGCGCCGCGCGGGGCTCAGCATCTGGCAGAAGCTGATGTACGGGACGACCATCTACTCGTACCTCGCGCCGCTGTGGACGGTGGTCTTCCTGCTCTGGCCCATCCTCTACCTCTTCACCGGCCTGAGCCCCGTGGAGGCCTACGACACGGACTTCTACATGCACCTGGTGCCCTTCGTGGTGCTGAACAAGGTGGCCTTCGCCGTGGGCACCTGGGGCGTGCCCGCCTGGCGCGGCGAGCAGTACTACCTGTCGTTCTTCTGGCTCAACATCAAGGCCATCGCGGACGTGATGAGGGGCAGGCCCATCAAGTTCCACGTCACGCCGAAGACGCGGCAGGCGGGCACCTTCCTGTCGCTCGTCTGGCCCCACGTCGCGCTCATCGCGCTGACGCTGCTGGGCCTGGTGGTGATGGGCGTGCGCGTCTTCGTCCTCCGCACGGAGGGCCTGGACGCCTACCTGGCCAACGCCTTCTGGGGGCTCAACAACGTCCTGGCGCTGTCCGCGATCGTGTTCGCGGCGCTGCGCAAGGAGAAGGGGAACTGAGATGCGACACTCGAGAGGGTTCATCGCCGCGCGCTCGCACGCGGCTTTTCTCATCGGGCTGATGGCGGCGCTGGGAGTCATCTTCTTCCTGCGCTACCGCATGCCCACCGTCCGGCCGGGAGTGGTGGACTACGCGCGGCTGCTCGAGGATCGGCCCGAGGCCGCGCCGCTGCATCCGACGGGGGTGCCGCTCTCCGAGCAGGAGCGCGCGTGGGCGCGGATTGCCTGGACCTACTTCGAGCGCAACTACCAGCCGAAGACGGGCCTGGTGAACTCGGTGGATGCGTACCCCTCCACCACGCTCTGGGACCTGGGCTCGTACATGATGGCGCTGCTGGCCGCCGAGGACCTGAAGCTCATCGGCGGGCCGGAGTTCGAGTCGCGCATGAACGCGCTGCTGGCCTCGCTCGCCGCGCTGCCGCTCGTGGACGGCCGGCTCCCCAACAAGGCCTACCACACCGCCACGCTCGCCATGGTGGACTACGACAACTCCGAGTCCCGGAATGGCGTGGGCTGGTCCGCGCTGGACGTGGCGCGCTTCGCGGTGCCCGCCACGCTGATCACCTGGCGCCACCCTCGCTACACGCCCGCGGTGCGCGCCGTCCTCCAGGCCTGGGGGCTGGAAGACATGGCGCGGGACGGGCAGATGATGGGCAGCCACCGCTCCAGGGAGGACGGGGGGCTCGTGCTCGTCCAGGAGGGGCGCTTCGGCTACGAGCAGTACGGCGCCAAGTCGCTCTTCCTGCTCGGGTTGGATGTGAGCCGGGCCCTGCGCTACGAGGTGGGCGTGGACGTGATGGAGGTGGCGGGGCAGCGCGTCGCCTACGACGCGCGGCTGCCGGAGGATCATGCGGGCACGCAGAACGCCGTGCTCTCGGAGCCCTACGTGCTGGAGGCGCTCGAGTTCGGCCTCAACTCCACCACGCTGCCCCTGGCGCGCGCCGTCTTCCACGCGCAGGCGGGGCGCTTCGAGGACACGGGCATCCTCACCGCGGTGTCCGAGGACAACATCGATCGGCCTCCGTACTTCGTCTACAACAGCGTCCTCAACGGCAGGCGCGAGTGGGCGGCCTTCGCTCCGGATGGCAGCGACGCCTCCGCGCACCGCAGCCTCTCGCTGAAGGCGGCGTTCGGCTGGGCCTACATCTTCGCCGGTGACTACTCCGGGCGCCTGCTCCAGGGGGTGGCGGCGCTGAACGATCCGCAGAAGGGCTGGTACTCCGGGCGCTACGAGGCGGACGGGAAGGTGAACACCGCCATCACCGCCAACACCAACGCCCTGGTGCTCGAGGCACTCTGGTACCGGGCCCGGGGCCCCCTGCTGCCGGCGGCGAGGGCACTGCGATGAGCCTTCGAGTGGTTGAGCCCATCATGCCCGCGACGGAGGCGCCCCCTCCACGCGCGAGCTGGGCCTACGTCGCAGAGCCCGGCGAGAGGGATTCGCGGGTGGACTTCCTGCGTGGCGTGGCGATGGTCAGCGTCGTCATCGTGCACGTGGAGTTCTTCTCCCTGTTCAACTTCGTCGCCTGGGAGAGGGTGGGTGGGGTGAGCTCCGCCGAGTTCTTCGTCGTCCTCTCGGGCTTCGTGCTCGGCGAGGTGTCCCGCCGGCGCGTGGCACGAGAGGGGCTGGGAGGCGCCTGCTGGAAGCTGTGGGAGCGCGCGGCCCAGCTCTACGGCGTCCTGCTGGGCGTCGCCTTGCTGGGGGCGCTGGTGGCGAGCATGCCCTACTGGGACTCCAGCGCCCTCACCACCTTCGTGGACCGGGGCTCCGGCACCGTCTACCCCCTCTACCCGGGGACGGGTGCGAGCCTGCAGCAGTGGGTCGGCCGGTGGCTCCTGCTGCGCATGGGACCGTACCAGGTGCAGATCCTCGGCCTCTACGCCGCCCTCTTCCTCGTGGCCCCCGCGGCCCTCTACCTGCTGTCCGCGGGCAGGACGCGCTGGCTGCTGGTGCTCTCGTGGGTGGGCTACTGCTCCCGGTGGGTGGTGCCCTCCAAGCCCACGGGAGCGCTGTTCGAGCACGCCTTCCCGCTGCTCACCTGGCAGCTGCTCTTCTGCCATGGGCTGGCGGCGGGCTATCACCGGCAGAAGCTTCTGGCCCTCTACGCGCGCTACCGCACGCCCGTGCTGGGCGCGGCGGTGCTGCTCGGCGCGGCCTTCTTCTTCTTCGCCCAGAACAACCCCAATCCCCTGGTCCCCGAGTACGCGCGTCTGTCCCTCATTCCCCGGGGCAGCTTCTATCGCCTCTACTGGCAGTTCTTCTCGAAGAGCGAGCTGGGCCTGCTGCGCATCCTCAACGTCGCGGTGCTCCTGGTGCTGGGCGGCGAGCTGCTCACCCGCGCCTGGGGGCCGCTGCGGGCCGCGCTCGGAGGCTTCTTCATCCCCCTGGGCCAGGCCTCGCTCTACGTCTTCGCGCTGCACGTCCCGGTGGTGTTCATCGTCTCGAACCTCATCCCCTTCGGCTACGCCGCCTCGGGGGGCGCGTTGCTCCTCAACACGCTGGGGCACCTGGGGTGCCTGGCCGTGCTCTGGCTGCTGGTGCGCTACCGCTTCCTCTACCGCTGGATCCCTCACTGACGCGCCCGAGGTGACACATGTACGGACTGGTGAATCGCGCAATCGAGGAGATGGTGTGTGGCAGTCAGGGGGAGGAGACCTGGGAGCGCATCAAGTGCGAGGCCGGGGTCGACACGGACGTCTTCATCGGCAACCAGGGCTATGACGACGCCATCACCTACCGGCTGGTGGGCGCGGCCAGCCAGGTGCTCGGGCTCCCGCCGGAGCGCATCCTCGAGGCCTTCGGTGAGCACTGGGTGCTGAAGACCGCGCGGGATGGGTATGGCGAGCTGCTGACCGCGGGGGGCTCCTCCTTGAGCGAGTTCCTCCAGAACCTCCCGAGCCTCCACGCCCGCATCAACCTCATGTTCCCCCACCTGACCCCGCCCTCGTTCTCGTGCACGAACGTCACGGCGGAGTCGATGGACTTCCACTATCGCTCGAAGCGGCAGGGGCTGGCCCCGTTCATGGTGGGGCTGCTCCGGGGGCTCGGCAAGCTGTTCGACACGGAGGTCTACATAGAGCACATCGAGGCGCGGAGCGCGGGGGCGGACCATGACGTCTACCACCTGCGGTGGAGAAGGACGCAGCCGTGAGCCCGGGGCTCCACCTCGGGCTCGCCCCGGAGCAGTTCGCCCAGGCCTTCCCGTTTCACGTGGCCTTCGACGAACGGCTCGTCGTGGTGCAGACCGGCCCCTCCCTGCACAAACTCTGTCCCGGGCTGCGGGCAGGCTCGCGGCTCGGGGAGCACCTCCGGCTCCGAGGCGATGCGCCGACGCTCAGCTTCGAGCTCCTCCGCTCCGTCTCCTCGCGCCTGGTGGTCATGGAGACGCTGTGCGAGCAGGTGCCGATACGCGGTCAGCTCCTCTTGTCCGAGGCTGGAGATTGCATCGTGTTCCTCTGCTCACCGTGGCTGACGGAGCCCGCCTCCATGCGCAAGCTGGGGCTCGGGGTGGGGGACTTCGCGCTGCATGATCCGGTGGTGGACCTGCTCCACCTCATGCAGTCACAGACGATGTCGCTGGCGGACGCGAACCGCCTGGCGGAGAAGCTGACCGCCCAGCGCGCGGAGCTCCGCTCGGCGAACGCCCGCCTCGCCACCCGGTACTCCGTGACGCGCGCGCTGGCACAGGCGGCCCGCATCGAGGATGCGGCCTCCAGCATCCTCGCCAGCGTGTGCGAGCTGGGCGCATGGGACATGGCCGTCATCTGGCTGCGCGAGGAGGAGCCGCGCTCCTTCTCGTTGGTGAAAGGTCCCCTGGCCGGGACGCCGGGCGCCTCCGCCTTCGAGGCCTACCTTCGCGGCACCCCCCCGGGGCTGGAGGTGGACCCCGCGGGGAGCGCCCTGCGCACCGGCGCGGCCGACTGGGCGGAGGATCTGAACCGACTCTTGAGCTCCAGCCGCTCCCGCTCCGCCGTGAAGGCGGGGTTCCGGGGCGCCTGCGCCTTCCCCCTGCCTGGCGTTCATGGGAGCGCGGGCCTCTGCGAGCTGTATGCCGCGCAGCCTCGAGTCCGCGACGCGCGCCTGCTGGCGGCGCTCGAGGAGATCGGCGCCTGCATCGGGCAGTTCATTGACAGGTACCGCACGGAGCAGGAGCTGCGAGAGTCGAAGAAGGCCGCCGAGGCCGCGACGGTGGCCAAGAGCCAGTTCCTGGCGCGCATGAGCCATGAGATCCGCACGCCCATCAACGGCGTCATCGGCATGATCGAGCTGGCCTTGCGCTCGCCCCTCACGGCGAGCCAGCGCGAGCACCTCGAGACGGCCCAGTCCTCCGCCGAGCTGCTGCTCCAGCTCGTCAGTGACGTGCTCGACTTCTCGAAGATCGAGGCGGGTCAGCTCCACCTCGCGGAGTCACGCTTCTCGCTGCGGGAGTGTCTCGAGCGTCCCCTCCGGGGACTCGCGGCCAGGGCTCGCGACAAGGGCCTGCGCTTCACGGTGGAGCTGCCGGAGGATCTCCCGGACGCGGTGAGGGGAGATCCCCTCCGGCTCTCGCAGGTGCTCATCAACCTGGTGGGCAACGCGGTGAAGTTCACCCACCAGGGAGAGGTCCGCGTGGAGACGCGCGTCCAGGAGCGCTCCGCCGGCTTCTGCCAGCTCGCCCTCGCCGTGAGTGACACCGGCATCGGCATCGACCCCGTGAAGCAGCGGCACATCTTCGAGGCCTTCGCCCAGGCGGACGCCGAGACGGCGCAGTTCTATGGCGGTACGGGCCTGGGGCTGGCGATCTGCCAGCAGCTCGTGCAGATGATGGGAGGGACGATCTCGGTGGAGAGCAGCCCCGGGAGGGGCAGCTGCTTCCTCTTCACGGCGCGGCTGGGGATCGACGAGAGCGCGAGCAGCGCCGCGGCGCCGGAGCCTCCACGCCACCGGGGGCGAGCCCAGCGGGGGCTGCGCATCCTGGTGGTCGAGGACAACGTGGTGAACCAGCTGGTGACCCGAGGGCTCCTCGAGCTGGAGGGCCACGTGGTGGAGACCGTGGACCGGGGAGAGGCGGCCCTGGCGCGCACCCGGAGCACGCGCTTCGACCTCATCCTGATGGACATCCAGATGCCGGAGCTGGACGGGCTCCAGGTGACGCGACGGATCCGCGAGGAGGAGGGATGGACCGGTGCGCCGCGGACGCCCATCGTGGGCCTGACGGCGCAGTCCGTCGTGGGAGACCGCGAGAAGGGGCTCGAGGCGGGCATGGACGAGTACCTGGCCAAGCCGGTTCGCGGACGCCAGCTCGCGGAGGCGATCGACCGTGTCCTCGGCCAGCGCCAGGCGGACAGTGGCCCTCCGGCTCCCGAGGCGCCCCGCAGCCTGGATCGGGCGGCGCTGGAGGAGCTGGTCGGCGGAGAGTCGGTGCTCCTGGCTCGGATCGTGAGCGTGTTCCTCCGGTACGGGCCGGAGATGCGGGATGCGGTGCTGGCGGCCCTCTCCGGGGAGGACTCGAAGGAGCTGGTGGCCGCGGCGCACAAGCTGAAGGGCTCCCTGGGCGATCTCGCGGCGCGGTCCGCCTTCGCGGTGTGTGGCCGCATCGAGCTGCTGGCCCGGCGCGGGGAGCTCACGGCGGCCCGCGCGGAGCGGGAGCCGCTGGAGCGAGAGCTCGCCCAGCTCTTCAACGAGCTGCGGGAGCTCGAGGCGCAGCTGTCCCTCGGCGGACGGGATGCCATGGGTCGTGGGCACTGAGGCCGCTCGCGCTCCTGCGAGCGACCTCCGTGCGATGTCCGGGCCCTGGGCTCAGCAGGGGAAGCAGGCAGCCTGACGCAGCGCCGTGTCCTCGGGGAGGCCGAGCGCCACGTTGAGGTTCTGCACCGCCTGGCCGGCCATGCCCTTGACCAGGTTGTCCAGCGCCACCATGACGGCCACCGTGCGGCCGCGCGTGGCGACGGAGATGTCGCAGAAGTTGCTGCCCACCACCGAGGCCAGCCGAGGCGTGCCCTCCACCACGCGCACCATGGGAGAGGTGGCGTAGTAGCGGCGGTAGAGCTCGGTGAGGGAGGCGGTGCTCACGCCGCCCGCGTTCTCCGGCCACTCGAACTGCACGGTGGCGAAGATGCCGCGCACCAGGGGCGCCGAGTGGGGGATGAACGTCAGCCGGTGGCGCGAGGCCTTGTGCGCCACGAGCATCACGTCCATCTCCGCCTCCTGCGGGTGCTCCAGGGGCTTGTAGACGCGGAAGTCATGCGCGCGGGTGGGGTGGTGGGTGCCCTCGCCCGGCAGCACGCCCGAGCCGGACGAGCCCGTCACCGCCGTGGCCGCGATCAGCCCCAGCCCCGGGGTGGACGCCACCGGCAGCAGCGCGAGCTGCACCGCGGTGGCGAAGCAGCCTGGGTTCGCGATGCGCTTCGCGCCCTTGAGCTTGTCCCGGCGCCACTCGGGCAGTCCGTACACGAAGCGCTCGAGCAGGTCGGGCGCCAGGTGGGGACGGCCATGCGTGGCGGCGTAGCGGCCCGGGTGGTCCAGCCGGAAGTCCGAGGACAGGTCCATCAGCACCAGCCGCTCGGACAGCCCCAGCTCGGCCCACTTCTTCTCCAGCGCGGGGAGCTGCTTCGCCAGCTCCTCGTCATCCATCACGGAGAAGACCACCGGCTGCGGCGAGTCCGTGAGCCAGCGCCAGTCCGGCTCCGAGTCGAACTTGCCCTCCACCAGCCCGCGCAGGTGCGGATGCAGCGCGTGGAAGGGCATGTCCGCGTGCGGCTTGGACACCGCGCGCACCGCGGCCACCGCCGGGTGACCGGACAGCAGCCGCAGCAGCTCTCCACCACCGAAGCCCGAGGCTCCCAGGATGTAGGCGTGAACCCGTGTCATGCGCTCTTCCTCCCCGCGATACGCGGCGCGACCTTCTCCAGGATGAGACCGCCCAGGCCGGCGGCGTCGGCTCGGGCGTTGTGCGCGGGCAGCCCCACCTCGCGCTCCACGAAGCGGATGCCCACGCGGTTGTCCGTGGCGGGCCCGGCCACCACGTCCACCTGGATGCCGTACGTCTCCTTCAGGTGGCGCACGCCGCCCGAGGCGCCCACGGGATCATTGGCGCACAGCACCCACGCGCCGCCCATCCCGCGCAGCTCCGGATCCTCGAGGATGGACTGCACGCCGTACTCGCCCATGATGCCGTCACCCGTCTCGGCGACGATGACGTCCACCTCGGCGGCGGCCAGCTCGGAGAGGATGATGCGGGACACCTGGGCGGCCGTCTTCGGGCTGGTGCACACGGTGCCCGCGTCGGTGAAGTCCATCACCACCTCCGCGCCCGAGTCCCTCATGCTCAGCGTGTCGCGCATCAGCGACACGCCGGTGAGCTTGGCGCCGCCCACGCGGAAGCCGGCCTGGGCCAGCCGGCGCACCATGGCGCAGGCCGCGTAGGTCTTCCCCGCGTTCATGCAGGTGCCCACCACGTACACCACCGGCACGGACACCGGCTGCTGCGAGCCCTTGAGCGCTCCGGCGCGGACGTGGGCCGGCTGACCGGCGCGCGACTGGAACTCGGGGAACATCAGCACCTGCCCGAGCACCTCCGCCTCGAAGGGAGTGCCTACGCCCGGGTTGTGCGAGGTGCACTGGCCGATCACCCCGCCCATGTTGAGCATGTGCAGCCGCTGGCCGGGGGCCACCTTGTCTGGCACCACGCCCTCGTACCCGTGCAGGGCGTTGCGGTGGCCGAGCGCCCCCACGACGATGTCTCCGCCGTGCAGCGTCACCAGCCGGCCGTGCACGTCCTCGAGCTGGTTGTAGACGGACTTCTCCCCGTGGATGCGGGCGGCGATCACCGCGCCCTCCACCGCCTGGATCTCCTCGGTGAGGTGCACGGTGCGGCCGAGCCGCAGGTTGCGGGTGACACTGCCTACCTTGTCGACGTGGACCTTCATGGCTTCACCTTGAGGGCCAGGGTCTGGGCCACGCCGTACACCTTGGCGAAGCCGGCGGCCTCGGCACCCGTCCAGAGATGGTTGGCCTCGCCGTAGCTCGCCACCTTGGCGTCCATCAGCGAGTGCGGGGAGCGCACGCCCTCGACAATCATGGCGCGCGGCTGCAGCGTCACGCGCACCTCGCCCGTCACGCGGGCCTGCGAGGACTGCAGGTACGCCTCGACGTCCCGGGCCAGCGGATCGAAGAAGTGCCCCTCGTGGAGCAGCGTGCCGTAGAGGTTGCCCAGCGTCTCCTTCCAGAAGAGCTGCTTGCCGGAGAGCACCAGCTTCTCCAGCTCGCGGTGCGCGGTGATGAGCATCACCGCCGCCGGGGCGTCGAAGCCCACGCGGCCCTTGATGCCCAGGATGGTGTCACCCAGGTGCACGCCGCGCCCCACGCCGTAGGGCTGGCCCAGCGTGTTGAGCTGGGCGATCAGCTCCACGGGCGCCATCGCCTGGCCGTCAATCGCCACCGGGCGGCCCTTCTCGAAGCTCAGCACCAGCGTGCGCGGCTTGAGGTCCGAGGGGATGACGCCGGCCGGGTAGGCGGCCTCCGGCAGGTTGCTCCACGAGTCGTGCGTCTCCTTGCCGCCGACGGAGGTGCCCCACATGCCCTCGTTGATGGAGTAGGCGCCCGTCTTCGCGGGGAGGTGGATGCCGCGCTCGGCCAGGAAGGACATCTCCTGGGCGCGGCTGAGGCTCAGCTCGCGGATGGGGGTGATGAGGTCCATGTCCGGCGCCAGCGCGCGGAAGGCCACGTCGAAGCGGACCTGATCGTTGCCCGCGCCGGTGGAGCCGTGGGCCAGGGCCTTGGCGCCCACCTCGCGGGCCATGCGCACCACCTCGGTGGCCTGGCAGACGCGCTCGGCGGAGACACTCAGCGGGTAGGCCTGGCCGCGCAGCACGTTGCCGGCGAGCAGGTGGCGCAGGTAGTCCTCGAAGAGCAGCGCGCGAGCGTCCACCGTGTGGTGGGCCACCGCGCCCAGGCGAGCCGCGTGCTCCGGCATCTTCGCCAGCGCCTCGGCGGTGAAGCCGCCGGTGTCCACGGTGACGGTGGTGACAGCGTGCCCCTGCTCGCGCAGATAGACCACGCAGAAAGAGGTGTCCAAGCCGCCGGAGAAGGCCAGCACCACGGGTTTCTTGCTCATTGTCTTCGAGGTCTCCTCAGTACCGCTGCTGCGTCCACTACAACTGCATTCACGGCTGCTGCATTCACGGCGACTGCGTCTACGGCTGCCAGACGCGCTCGGCGCAGGTGGCCAGGGCGCGGTGGGTCTCGGTGAGCCAGGCTCGGACGCTGCCCAGCTCGGCGCGGAGCTGCTCCAGCGCGAGGTTGCCGGCGCCGCCCAGGTGGGTGGCCGTCAGCGCGGCCCGGTCCGGACGGAAGGTGCCGTCGGAGAGCTCGCGCGCCACCTCGCGGTAGGCGTCGCGGAAGGGCAGGCCGCGCCCGACGAGCACGTAGGCGTGGTGGGCGGCGTACAGCGTGTCGTCGCAGGCCCGGGCGGCGGCCTCGGCGCGGATCTGGATCACGGGGACCAGCCGCGTGAGCACGTCCAGCAGCTCCCGCAGCGAGCCCAGCCCGGAGAGGGTGGGGCGCTTGAGGAGCTGGAAGTCCCGGTGGTAGCTGGAGGGCAGGCCCCCGGCCACCTCCTCCACCTGTCGCGCAATCCCGCGCAGCTCGCGGCAGCGGGCACGCGCCAGCTCCACCACGTCCGGGTTCTTCTTCTGCGGCATGATGGACGAGCCGGTGGTGAACGCGTCCGGCAGCGAGAGGAAGCCGAACTCCTCGGTGCTGAAGAGGGACACGTCCCACAGCCACTTCTCCAGGCCACCCGCCACCGAGCACGCCCACGAGAGCGCCGCCATCTCGTGCCGGCCGCGGCTGTTCTGCACGTCGATGGGGCTGCGCTGCACGCGCGAGAAGCCGAGCAGGCTTGCCACGTACTCGCGATCGATGGGCAGCGGCACGCCGAAGCCCGCCGCCGCTCCCAGGGGGCTTCGGTCCAGCCGGGCCCACAGGCCGCGCAGCGCCTCCAGCTCCTCCAGCAGGCCCTCGGCGAAGGCGGCGCCCCACATGCCGAAGGTGCTCGGCATGGCCCGACGCATGTGGGTGTAGCCGGGCATCGGCACGCTGGCGTGCGCCTGGGCGAAGTCCAGGAAGGCCCCGGCCAGCTCCGCCGCGTGGGCGCCGAGCACCAGCACCTGCTCGCGCAGCATGAGCCGCAGGGCCAGCTGCACCTGGTCGTTGCGGGAGCGGCCCAGGTGGATGCGGCGGCCGGCCTCGCCCACCCGCTCCACGAGCGCCGCCTCCAGCGCGGTGTGCCCGTCCTCCTGCTCCGGACGGATGGTGAACGCGCCCGCCCGCGCCTCGTCATGGAGCGCGCGCAGGGCGGGCACCAGCGCCCGCATATCCTTCTCGGGCAGCAGCCCCACGCGCGCCAGCATCCGCGCATGGGCCGCGCTGCCGAGCGCGTCGTGCGGCGCCAGCGCCAGGTCCACCTGGGGATCATCCCCGACGGTGAAGCGGTGGATGGCCGCGTCCAGCGGAAGGCCCTTCGACCAGAGGGTGTCAGCCACGGGCCACCTCCTCGAAGTAGCCGCGGATGAGCCGCTGGTAGAAGGCCACGCCCGCCTCCAGCTCCACGAGGGCCAGGTACTCGTCCGGCTTGTGCGAGCGCAGCGTGTCGCCGGGGCCCACCTTCACCGCGGGCACCTGCCCCAGGAAGGCCCAGTCGGACGCCGTGCTCGAGCCCACCGGCCCCACGCCCCCACCGGCCGCCACCGCCGCCCGGACGATGGGCTCGCCCGGAGCCGTGGACTTCGGCAGGTAGCGCGCGGAGTGGACGATCACCTCGCTGCGCAGCACGCCGGCCAGGTGGGTGGCCACCGCCGCGTGCTCCATGCCCGGCGTGGTGCGGATGTCCACGAAGAACTCGCAGCGGTCCGGCACCTGGTTACGGGCCAGGCCGCCCTGGATCTGCGTCACCTGGGCGCGTGCCTCGCCCAGCAGCGGGTGCGCGGGGAAGCGCAGCTCGGCCAGGGTGGAGATGTCCTGGGCCGCCAGGTGGATGGCGTTCTGCGCCTCGGCTGCCTGCGCGTGCGCCACGTGCGCGGAGCGGCCATGCGCCACGCAGCGCAGCAGGAGCATCCCGCGCTGGGCGGTGCAGGGCTTCAGCCCGGTGGGCTCACCCACCACGGCCGCGTCCAGCGGCCCGAGCGCCGGCAACACCGTGCCCAGCCCCGCGCCGCCCGTCTCCTCCTCGGCGGTGAAGGCGAAGACGACCTCACCCCGGCCCTCCAGGGCCTGGGGGTTCTGCAGCAGCTCGCGGGCCGCCAGCAGCATGGACGCCACGCAGCCCTTGGCGTCATTGCTGCCCAGCCCGTACAGCCGGCCCTCGCGCCACACCGGCACCTGGGGCTCCAGCGTCCACCCGGCGCACGGGGGCACCGTGTCCAGGTGCGAGTTGACGAGCAGCCGCCGGGGGCCGCTGCCCACGGTGAACCACAGGTTGTGGCCCTGGCGCTGGACGCGCCCGCCCCAGCCCTCGACCCAGGAAGCCACCTGATCGGCGATGCGTCCCTCCTGTCCGGAGACGCTCGGGGTGGCCACCAGGGCCTCGAGCAGGGCGGCCGGCGTCACGTCCGGGCCCCGGGATTGCGCGCGGCTTCTCGCACTACCATCGTGCCGCTGCCCTCGTTGGTGAAGACCTCCTCCAACAGCGCGTTCGGCAGCACGCCGCTCACCAGGTGCACGCTGGCCACGCCGCCCACCAGGGCGGAGCGGATGGCGTGGACCTTGGACAGCAGCGCCGCGGACATCTGGCCCTCCTGCTCCAGCGCCGCCAGGTCCGTGAGCGTGGCCTGGGGAATGAGCGAGGTAGGCTCGTCCGGGCGCCGCAGCAGGCCTGGCGTCGGCAGCAGGAAGAAGAGCTTCTCGGCGCCCAGCGCCACGGCGACCGACGCGGCCACCGTGTCCGCGCTGGCGCTGTAGACGCCGCCCGACGGATCACCCGCCAGCGGCGCCACCACGGGCACGTAGTCCCCGGTGCGCAGGTGCTGGAGCAGGCGCGTGTCCACCGACTCGATGTCGCCCACGGGGCCGTAGTTCCCCGGCCGGTTCCCATCCCAGGCGCTCTCCACCATGCCCTCGCCGGGGCGCCGCCGGGCGCGCAGCAGGCCCGCGTCCACGCCGCTCAGGCCCACGCAAGGCACTCCCGCCGCCTGCAGGTCGGCCAGCAGGTCCATGCGGACCTTGGCGGACATGGCGTCGAAGGGCGTGTCCAGCTCCGGGCCGGCGCCGTGCACCACCACGGGCTGGATGGAGAAGGTCCACAGCAGGGCGATCTGCTCGCAGGCGGCGCGGCGCAGCCGGGGATCCCCCAGCACCGGGCCATCCACCAGCAGGACGAAGGTCTTCCGGCGGAACTGCCGGACGTAGCGCGCGGCGGAGCGGAGCGCGGCGTAGGGATCGGGAGAGAAGGGCAAGGGGAGCCTCGAAAGGGGTCAGGTGGCCAGGAGCCAGTGGAGGATGGAGCGCTGGACGTGGAACCGGTTCTCAGCCGTATCGATGACACGACTGGAGGCGTGATCCAACACGTCGTCAGCCACCTCGACGTTGCGGCGCACCGGCAGGCAGTGCAGGAAGATGGAGTCCTTGGCGGCCCGCGCCATGGCGCTCCGAGTGGGCATCCACCCCGAGTACGAGGCCAGCAGCGCGGCCACATCCCCCGGCGCATGCCCGGCGCGGGTCGCGGGCCCCCACGCCTTGGCGTAGACGGCGCGGCTGCCCTTGAGCGCCTCGGCCTGATCGTGGGTGTAGGTGACGCTGCCGCCGGTGGCCTTCGCGTACGCCTCGGCCTCGGCGCGCACCTGCGGGTGCAGCTCGAACCCCGGCGGGTGGGCCACCCGCACCTCGCAGCCCGCGGCCGCGGCGCTGAGCAGGAACGAGTTGGGCACCGCCTTGGGCAGCGGCTTGATGTGGGGCGCCCACGTGAGCGTCACCGGCACCTTCTTCGTCGAGCCGAAGTTCTCCCGCAGCGTGAGCATGTCCGCCAGGCCCTGGCAGGGGTGCTCGCGCGCGGACTCCATGCTCACCAGCGGGACGGTGGCGTGCTTGCGGAAGGCGTTGATGACCGAGTCGAGCTCATCCTCCTCGTCCCCGCCGCCGCCCGAGAAGGCGCGCACCCCGAGCATGTCCACGAAGCGCGACAGCACCGGCGCCGCTTCCTTGATGTGCTCGGCCCGGTCCCCGTTCATCACCGCCCCGATGCGGTCCTCGAGCTTCCACACGCCGTTGCCCACGTCCAGCACGATGGCGTGCCCGCCCGAGCGCAGCATCACCGCCTCGAACGAGGTGCGCGTGCGCAGCGACGGGTTGAAGAAGACCATGCCGAGCAGCCGGTTCTGGAAGACGGGGCCGGGGGACTGACGCTTCCAGGCGGCCGCCTGCGCGAGGATCGTCTCCACGCCTCCGGGGCCAAGGTCCTGAATGCGGGTGAAGTGCCTCATAGCGGTGGGTTCCTCGCTGGATCTCGAGAGGCCTCCGGGCTGGCTGCATATTCATGCATAAATATGCGTTGCCCCGTAGGAGATGCGCATAATATGCAGAACGACGCGCAGCGCAATCCTTAAATTTCTTGCGGTTTTTTGGCGGCTTTGTTCGATGCCCTAAACGGTTCTTGCATGCATATGCATGCAAAGTGCATCGTGCCGGGATGGGCGCGGATCAGGCGTTGGACGAGGCCATCCTCCGGCTGCTGGAGGCGAACGAGATCACCGATCAGGCGGTGCTGCAGCGGCTGCTGACCGCCGAGGGCTTCGCTCCGAGCCAGTCGACGCTCTCCCGACACCTCAAGCGGCTGTCGATCCAGAAGGTGAGCGGGCGCTACCAGCGCGTGGAGCCGGGGGCGGCGGAGCCCTCGCAGGCGGTGACGGTGCTCGAGGCGCCTCCCAACATGCTGGTGCTGAAGACGGCGCCGGGCTACGCGCAGGTGGTGGCGGTGATGATCGATCGAGCGCCGGACATCCCGGGCCTGGCGGGCACCGTGGCCGGAGACGACACCATCTTCATCGCGGTGCAGGACCCGTCGCTGCTGGCCGACGTGCGCCTCCAGGTGGAGCGGCTGCTGCGGCTGGTGCCCTGAAAAGGAAGAGGGCCGCGGAGCGCGAGGCTCGCGGCCCTCTCGTTCCATATAAGGAGGGGCTACGCGGTCTTCCGGGGCTTCTCTCCGCGGGTGTTGTCCACCACCACCTTGCCGAAGGTCAGCCCGTCCGCGGCGGCATCCGCCTGGATGTTGTCGCCGGGGAGGAACTCGCCCCCCAGCACCTTCAGCGCCAGCGGGTCCATCAGGTACTTCTGGATGGCCCGCTTCAGCGGCCGGGCGCCATACGTCGGGTCGTACCCGCGCTCCGCCAGGAAGTCGCGCGCCTTGTCCGTGAGCTCCAGCGTCAGCCGCTTGTCGGCCAGCAGCTTGCTGAGCCGCGCCAGCTGCAGCTCGACGATGCGGCTGATGTCGCTCTTCTTGAGCGGCTCGAAGATGACGATCTCGTCCACGCGGTTGAGGAACTCCGGCCGGAAGTGGGCACGCAGCGCGTCCATCACCTCGCCGCGTGTCCGCTCGTCGATCGCGTCCTTGCCCGCCATGCCCTCCTGGAGCGCCTGCGAGCCGATGTTGGACGTGAGGATGAGCACCGTGTTCTTGAAGTCCACCGTGCGCCCCTGGCTGTCCGTCAGCCGGCCCTCGTCGAGGATCTGCAGCAGGATGTTGAAGACGTCCTGGTGCGCCTTCTCGATCTCGTCGAAGAGGATGACCGTGTAGGGCCGCCGGCGCACGGCCTCGGTGAGCTGGCCGCCCTCGTCGTAGCCGACGTAGCCCGGAGGCGCGCCGACGAGCCGGGCCACGGAGTGCTTCTCCATGTACTCGGACATGTCGATGCGCACCATCGCGCTGTCGTCATCGAAGAGGAACTCGGCCAGCGCCTTGGCCGTCTCCGTCTTGCCCACGCCGGTGGGGCCCAGGAAGATGAACGAGCCGATGGGCCGGTTCGGATCCTGCAGCCCGCTGCGCGCGCGGCGCACGGCGTTGGACACGGCGACGATGGCGTCCCGCTGACCGATGACGCGGTGGGCCAGCCGGTCCTCCATCTTCACCAGCTTCTGGACCTCGGCCTCCATGAGGCGCGAGACGGGGATGCCCGTCCACTTGGCCACCACCTCGGCGATGTCCTCGGCGTCCACCTCCTCCTTGAGGAACTTCTGGGTCTTCTGCAGCTCGGCCAGCTTCTCGTTCTGCGCCTTCACCTCCTTCTCCAGCGAGGGGATGACGCCGAACTTCAGCTCCGCCGCCTTGTTCAGGTCGCCCTGACGCTCGGCCGCGGCCTGGTCGTTCTTGGCCTTCTCCAGCTTCTCCTTCACCCCGCGGATGGTGGTGATGGCCGCCTTCTCCGCGTCCCAGTGCGCCTTGAGCGAGGTGAAGCGCTCCTTGAGGTTGGCCAGCTCCATCTCAATCTGGCCCAGGCGTTCCACCGAGTGCGCGTCCGTCTCCTTCTTCAGGCCCTCGCGCTCGATCTCCAGCTGCGTCATCTTCCGGCGCACGTCGTCGATCTCCGTGGGCATGGAGTCGATCTCGATGCGCAGGCGGCTGGAGGCCTCGTCCACCAGGTCGATCGCCTTGTCCGGCAGGAACCGGTCCGCGATGTAGCGGTGGGAGAGGGTGGCGGCGGCCACCAGGGCGTTGTCCTGGATGCGCACGCCGTGGTGCACCTCGTAGCGCTCCTTGAGGCCGCGCAGGATGCTGATGGTGTCGTGCACGCTGGGCTCGCCCACCATCACCGGCTGGAATCGCCGCTCCAGGGCCGCGTCCTTCTCGATGTGCTTGCGGTACTCGTCCAGCGTGGTGGCGCCGATGCAGTGCAGCTCGCCGCGCGCCAGCGCCGGCTTGAGCATGTTGCCCGCATCCATGGAGCCCTCGGCCTTGCCGGCCCCGACGATGGTGTGCAGCTCGTCGATGAAGAGGATGACCTCACCGGCCGAGTCGGCGACTTCCTTGAGGACCGCCTTGAGGCGCTCCTCGAACTCGCCGCGGTACTTGGCGCCGGCCACCATGGCGCCCAGGTCCAGGGTGATGAGCCGCTTGTTCTTCAGGCTCTCGGGCACGTCGCCATCGACGATGCGCCGCGCCAGGCCCTCGGCGATGGCCGTCTTGCCCACGCCGGGCTCGCCGATGAGCACCGGGTTGTTCTTGGTGCGCCGGCTGAGCACCTGGACGCAGCGGCGGATCTCCTCGTCGCGCCCGATGACGGGATCCAGCTTGCCCGAGCGGGCCGCCTCCGTCAGATCTCGCCCGTACTTCTCCAGCGCGCGGTAGGTGGCCTCCGCGTCCTGGCTGGTGACGCGGGCCGAGCCGCGCACGTCCTTGATGCCGGACAGCACGCGCTCGCGCGTCACACCCGAGGACTTCAGCACCTCGCCGATGGAGCCCTTGTCGTGGGTGAGGGCCAGCAGCAGGTGCTCGGAGGAGACGAACTCATCCTTGAGCCCCTTGGCCTCGTCCTCGGCCTTGTCGAACGTCTTGAGCAGGCGCTGGCCGAGCATCGCGCTCTCACCGCCCTGCATGCGCGGCAGCTTCTGCAGTGCCTCGCCGAGCCGGCTGGCGAACAGCTTCGAGTCGGCGCCGATCTTCCTCAAGATCGGCTCGACGATGCCGTCCTTCTGGCCGAGCAGCGCCGCGGCGAGGTGCTCCGGCTCGTAGTTGGGATTGTCCGCCCGACGGGCGAGGGACTGACCCTCTTGGATCGCTTCCTGCGCCTTGACTGTGAACTTGTCGAGTCTCATGCCCTCAACGTAAGGGCCGAACCCCCCTTGGCAAGAAACGCTCGTACAAGCTCCGCGGAATAGTTTGAGGTGCCGGAAATCACAGGGCTTTCTGGGTTCAGGAGTTGCCAGAAATGAGGCACCCGGCTATACGCCGCGCGCCTTTTCGGGGGGAGTCCACTGGAAGCGCACGGCGGTTACCTCATACGCATCGAGTCATTTCAGGGGCTGGAGCTCGTCCGGCTGGCGCGTGAGGCGCTGGCGCTGGACGGAGTGACCGGCGCCCTGCCGAACCTGCACGTCACGGTGATCCGTCGACGGAAGCTGGTGCGGCTGTCCTTCGTGGGGCTGCCGGCCGCGGGCCGGGGGGCCGCCAGCTGGTACGCCGAGCACCACGCGCTGCCTCGCCTGCTCTCCCGGGCGGCCAACGCCACCGTCCATACCTATGTCTATGAGCCCGCGGCGGGCGAGCAGGTGATCGCCTACGGCAACGGGCACCGGGTGGGCGGCGACCAGGTCATCTACGCCGACGTGGAGATGTCGGGCGAGGAGGAGCAGGACGACGCGGCCTTCACGCGGATGCGCGCCCGGTGGCCGATGGGGCACCTGGCCTACGTGTTCGGGCTGACGCGCGAGGAGCTGCTGGGCATGCGCCGGACGGCGCCCGGAGTGGTGCTCTCGCTGGAAGCGGCGGACGCGGAGGAGCGGCTGGAGACGCTGCTGCCCGGCCCGCAGCTGCCCCGCGTCACGCCGGACGCGGCCTGAGCGGCCTGGACGCGCTCGCGCCTACTCGGCCGGGCCGTCCTGGGCGGTGACGACCTGGCGCACGCGCTCGCTGCGGAAGTACTGGCCGAGCAGGATGAAGCCGCCGGCCACCAGGGCGGTGAGGCCGATGTAGCCCGCGGCCAGCACGGTGGGCGCGAAGCGCTGGATGATCTCGATGCTGGTGGGGTCCTGCCAGGCCGGGAAGGGGCCCTTCACGATGGCGGCGCTCATCTGGTCGACGACGACCATCCACTGAGCCCCCTCGATGGTGCGCAGGATGGCCGCGAGGATGGCGGCCCCGCCCAGTAAGCGTCGCATGCCCTCGCGGGGCAGGCCTCCGGGCCGGAGCATCCGGGCGGCGGCCACGAAGACGAAGGCGCAGACCACGGCCAGCGTGGCGAGCAGGAAGATGCGCGGCTCGCGCATGGGCTCCAGGGCGGAGAACTGGGCGCGGAGCACGTGCTCGTTGGCCTCGCGGTCTCCGAAGCGGCCCGCGTTCTCGAGCACCGCCTCCCTGTATTCGGAGAACTGCGAGAGGCTCGAGGCCTCGGTGACGGCGGACATGCCCGTCAGGCCCGCGAGGATGAGGCTGAGCACCGCGGCGATGCGGATGCCGCGGGGCAGGCGCTGGGGCTGTGCGGCGGGGACGCTCAACGCTTGCTCGCCTCCACGAAGCGCAGGCGCAGATCCGTGAGGAGGGTGGTGAAGAGCTTCTCCTCCTCCTCGGTGAGGTTGCCTCGCGTCTTCTCGCGCAGCATCGACAGCAGATCGAGGCTCTCGCGGGCCAGCTCCAGGTTGCGTTCCTTGCGGCCCGTCTCGGGGTTGGCCGTGTCACCCAGGTGGATCAGCGCGGTGGAGGCCAGCCCGATGATGAAGGTGTTGAAGGCGATGGGGCTCTCGGTGGTCGCGGGGCGGGCTTCACCCCGCATCACGAACGTCTCGCCGCGCTTCTCGTCCGTCATGGGGCCTCGGTGTCCTCGGAACCCTCGTCCGCCTCCGCCTCGTCGTCGCCCTCGTCGATATCGTCCTCGTCGGACTCGAACTCGTCGCCATCCATCGCCGTCTCGACGGGGACAGCCTTCTCGGCCACGTCCGGCAGGCCCTTGATGTGGCGCTCGTACGCCTTCTCGTCGAGCTGGCCGCTGCGCAGGTAACGCTCGGCGGTGCGCTTATCCAGGTGCTTCGGGTCCAGGGTATCGGCCATGTTCAAATCCTCGGAATCTCTTGTGAAAAGGGCGCGCCACCTTATAGCAGAGGCGCAGCCTGTCAACGCCGCCGGACCCGCCACACCAGGAGCCGATGAACGCCCCCGCCCGTCCCATCCTTCCCCGAGGCCCCTATCTGCTCTGTGACGATACCGTCCGCCCCGAGCTCCCGCTGGGAGAGAAGGCAGCCCGGCTGCTGTCCGGTGGGGCACGCATCCTCCAGCTTCGGATGAAGCGCACCCCGCCTCGGGAGGCGCTGGCCGCCGCTCGGGAGGTGGTGGCCGCGTGTCGCCGGGCAGGCGCGGTGTGCCTCCTGAACGATCGGGTAGATCTGGCGCTGCTGTCGGGCGCGGACGGGGTGCATGTAGGAGACGAGGACCTCCCCCCGGAGGCGGCGCGGGAGCTGCTGGGCCCCGGGAAGGTGGTGGGCGTGACGGTGCGGAACGCGGCGGGGGCTCGGGCGGCGAAGGAGGCCGGGGCGGACTACGTGGGGGTGGGGCCTGTCTTCGGGACGACGACGAAGCAGGTGCCGGCGCCGGTGCTGGGGTTGGAGGGCTTCGCGGCGGTGGTGCGAGACAGCCCGCTGCCGGTGGTGGGCATTGGCGGGGTGGGGCTGGGGAACATCGCGAAGGTGGCGGAGGCGGGGGCGCACGGGGCGGCGGTGGTGTCGGACGCCCTGCTGGCCGAGGACATTGCCGAGCGGGTGCGTCGCCTGCTTGCCGCGTTTGACACAGGCGTTCGAGGGGCTACCCTCGCGGGCTCTCCATGACTGCTCCTCCGAGACATCACGGCCTGCCGCCGCGGCGGCCCAACATTGGCATCTCCCCGGACTGGACGGGGGTGGGCCCCGACAACCCCTTCGCCCGCTACGAGCTGAAGGTGCCGTACGCGGACGCGGTGTTGCGGGCCGGCGGGCTGCCATTCGTGCTGCCGTACTCGGATGACGCCACGTGCGTGGAGGCCTACCTGGACCGCGTCTCCGGGGTGCTCATCACCGGGGGAGCCTTCGACATTCCGCCCGAGGCCTACGGCGAGACGGCTCGGGAGGGGATGGGGCCGCTGAAGGAGGGCAGGACGGCCTTCGAGACGGCGCTGATGCGCGCGGCGCTCAAGCGCAACATGCCGGTGCTGGCGGTGTGCGGCGGCATGCAGCTGCTGAACGTGGTGCTGGGCGGCACGTTGTACCAGGACATCGGGCGCGAGGTGCCGGAGGCGCGCGAGCACGAGCAGAAGCACGATCGCACGCAGCCGCAGCACCCGGTGGAAGTGCGCGAGGGCACGCTGCTGGCGGAGGGGGTGGGGAAGGGGCAGCTGATGGTGAACTCCACGCACCACCAGGCGGTGAAGAAGCTGGGCAACCAGGTGGTGGCGAGCGCCACGTCTCCTGACGGAGTGGTGGAGGCCATCGAGTCCTCTGCGCACGTCTTCGCGCTGGGGGTGCAGTGGCATCCGGAGTTCATGCTGACGACGCTTCCGGTGCACGGCGGCATCTACAAGGTGTTCGTGCACAAGGCGCGTGACTACCGGCGGTGAGCGCGCCTGCTCGAGTGCTGCTGCTCGCGGGCCATGAGCCCACCGGTCGCGCGGGGCTGCTGGCGGACGCGGCCACGGTGCGGGCGCTGGGAGGGGCTCCGGTGGCGGTGCCCACCGCGCAGACGGCGCAGGGCACCACGACGTTCCTCTGGGAGGCCGCTCCCGCGCGGCTGCTGCGCGCTCAGGTCGCCGCGGCGCGAGAGCTGGGGCCGCTGCACGCGGTGAAGCTCGGTATGGTGCCGGACGCGGTGCGGCTGAAGGCCCTCCGGGAGGCGCTGGAGGGCGTGGACGCCTGGTGGGTGGTGGATCCGGTGGTTCGGAGCTCGCGGGGGCAGCGCCTCTCGCGACTCTCCGCCCGGCACTACCTGTCTCTGGCGGGCCCGCGCGTGGTGCTCACGCCGAACCTGGACGAGGCGGCGTGGCTGCTGGGGCTGCCCGCGGTGAGCACGGTGGAGGAGGCGGCGGAGGCGGGGCGAGCGCTGGTGGCGCATGGCTTCGGCGCGGTGCTGGTGAAGGGCGGCCATCGGGAGCACGGCGCCGTGGATGTGCTGTGCATGCCAGGCCGGACGCGGCAGCTCACCGGGGAGAGGCTGCCGAGACCGCCGGAGCGCCGGGGGACGGGCTGCCGGCTGGCCTCGGCGCTCGCGGTGGAGCTGGGCCGAGGGCGCACGGTGGAGGCCGCCGCGCGCCGGGCCAAGGCTCATGTGGCGCGCTACCTGCGCACGGGCGCGGGGTAGGGCCGCCTACTTCTTCTCCGGCTCGCCATCGACGAGGATCTCGCTGAAGCTCAGGTCGAGCTGGCTCTCGAGCGTGGTGACGAGGCTCTCGAACTCGTTCGAGGACAGGCGGAGGCGCTCCTTGAGGCGGCGCTTCGTGTCCTCATAGACGGCCTGTCGCGCGCCCTTGATCCAGCGCGAGATCGTCGACTGATCCACGCCGAACAGCGGCGCCATCCGGGTCGTCGGGAGCCGATCGACGAAGTGGAGCCGGAGCAGGTGTCGATGCTCGTTCGACAGCGCGTCGAAGGCGTCGCGGACGGCCTGGAGGAACATGGGGCGGTAGCGACGCTTGATGAGATCGAGATCCGCATCCGGATCGGGAGACTGCAGGCTCTCCAGGGCCGCCAGGGCGTTCTCCTCGGAGGTCTCCCGGGTGGGCGGGCCCACTCGGAGCGCCATGCGCGCGGCGATGACACGGATCCAGCTCAGCAGCGCGCCACGGCCCGTGTACTCCGCCAGCCTCGGCCCGGACTCCGGGGTGCCGAGCAGGAGGTGGATGCGGACCAGCTGGCACAAGTCCTCGAGGACGGGGGCGGAGAGCTTGAGGTACGCGATCAGCGCCGGCAGCCTGGCCAGGTACTCGCGCTCCAGGGTCTCGGTGGCTTCCGGCACGTTGTGGACGCAAGCGCATGCCAGGTACAGGTCCTCGAGCGCGAGCTGGCCGAGCTGCTCCGAGAGAGACGACGCTTCGCTGACCTCGGGCAGAAACCTGGCCAGGTGGCGCACGAAGACTTCGGCGGGCAGCGTCACCTGAGGCCACTCGCCTTGGCCCTTCGCCCAGGCGCCGCGGAGCAGAGCCTCGAACTCGGCCATATGGCTCGGCACGTTCAGCCGTGCCGGCGTGTGCTCGAAGAAGGTGATGGCGAGCTTTAGCGGCTCTTCCATGGGTTCCAGCCTACCTCTATCGTCCCGTGTCTTCCGCCCGCCGTACTGGATGAGACTAGGATAGAGCCGCTGGCGTTCCAACCCGATTCGCAGTCTTTCTCGGAGTCGTTGATGGCGCGTCCTTCCGATCAGGCGGAGTCGTCATGTCTGACGGATGAACTCCTGGCTCGACTCATCGACGAACGGCTGGCCGTGGACGAGCTGGCCCGACTCCATCGCCATACCGCGGAGTGCCAGCCCTGCCGCGCCCTCTTCGTGACGGTCGTCCGCGGAGACCTGCGCATGGAGGACGCCGGTCCGGAGCAATTCGCTCCGGCCGAGACGGCCCCTGTGCCACCGGCCGTCGGCTGGACACCCCCCACCGAGTTCGACGAGTTCCAGCTCGAGCGTCTGCTGGGGCGCGGCGCCATGGGCGTCGTCTATCTCGCGCACGATCGCTTCCTGGATCGGCGGGTGGCGGTGAAGTTCATCGCGGCGCAGCAGCCCAGCGCACGGGTCCGCTCGCGCTTCCACAACGAGGCGCGCGCCATCGCCCGGCTGCAGCACCCCAACGTCGTCACCCTGTTTCGCGTGGGCGAGGTGGACGGCCATCCGTATCTCGTCTCCGAGTACCTGGCCGGACAGAGCCTGGCGGGGCTGGCCCTGCCCCTGCCCTGGCGGCGCGTCCTCAGGCTGGGGCGGGGACTGACGCGAGGGCTCGCGGCGGCGCATCGCCAGGGCGTGCTGCACCGGGACCTCAAGCCGTCCAACGTCTTCCTCACGGAGGAGGGCGAGGTCAAGCTGCTCGACTTCGGTCTGGCCGAGCTCGTGGATGAGAGCGCGTCCGCGGGAACGAGCGGGGCTCGCGCCGCCGTGGGCACGCCGCGCTACATGGCGCCCGAGCTCTTTCGTGGAGAGCCGGCGACGCCCCAGAGCGATCTCTACGCTCTCGGCCTCGTGCTCTACGAGCTCTGCACGGGCACGCTTCCTCCACAGCAGGTGCCGGGACCGGCTGGGGCGATGGAGCGACCGGAGCAGGGGAGCACTCCTGCGCTCACGGCCGTCGTGCCGGGCATCGACCTCGACTTCGCGGCGCTCGTGGAGCGGTGCCTCGCCGCCGAGCCGAGCATGCGCTTGGTCTCGGTGGACGCGCTGGGTGCGGAGTTCGAGCGGCTGGGCGGGATTCGCGAGCCGGAAGTCCTCCCCGCCGAGAACCCCTACCGGGGGCTGGCACCCTTCGAAGCCGAGCACCGCTCGCTCTTCTTCGGGCGGGATGGCGAGATCCTCGCCGTCCTGGAGCGGTTGCGCAGCCATCCCGTGGTCCTCGTGGCGGGAGACTCGGGCGTGGGGAAGTCCTCGCTCTGTCGCGCGGGCGTCCTGCCGCGCGTCGAGCAGGGGGCGCTGGGCGAGTATCGCGAGTTCTCCTCGCTGACGCTGTCCCCCGGCCGCCGTCCGCTCGCGAGGCTTGCGGCGGCACTGGCTCCCATCCTGGGGCGCCCGGAGGCCGAGCTGGGGCACTGGCTCACCGAGACGCCGGAGCGCCTCGGGCCCGCCCTGCGAGCCGTCCACCAGGAGGGGCGCGGCCTGCTGCTCTTCCTCGACCAGCTCGAGGAGCTGATCACCTTGAGCGAGCCCGCCCAGGCAGCCCGCTTCGCCCGTCTGCTGGGAGAGCTCGCCCTGCCGGCGGCGGGGGTGCGCGTGCTCCTCGCGGTGCGGGGTGACTTCCTCGCGCGGGTCGGGGCACTGTCGGGCCTGGATGACGTGGTGGAGCAGGCGCTCTACCTGCTCAAGCCCCTCTCTCCGGAGAAGGTGCGCGAGGCCATCATCGGACCCGCTCGCCGCCGGGGCGTGGTCTTCGAGTCGGAGGCCCTGGTCCATACCCTGGTCGAGGCCACGGCGCGGGATGCGGGCAGCCTGCCGCTGCTCCAGTTCGCGCTGGCCGAGCTGTGGGAGCGCCGCGACGCCGCCCGGGGCTGCATCACCCAGGCGGCGCTGGACGAGATGGGCGGCGTGGCTGGCGCGCTCTCCCGTCATGCCGACAGGGTGCTCGCGCAGCTCGGCCAGGCCGAGCAACAGGCCGCGCGTCGCCTGCTCGGGCGCCTCATCACCGCGGAGGGCACTCGCAGTGAGCGCGGCGAGGAGGAGCTCACCGCGGCCTCGGAGGAGGCCCGCACCGCCCTGAGAGCGCTCGTCGAGGGGCGCCTGCTGCATGTGCGCAAGGCGGGGGATCGGGCCAGCTACGAGATCGCCCACGAGGCGCTGATCGCGAGCTGGGGGACGTTGCGGCAGTGGCTCGACGAGGATGCGGGGCAGCGCGCGCTGCGCCAGCGCATCGAGGCCGCCGGGGCCGAGTGGGAGCGCCTCGGGCGCGCCGAGGATCTGCTCTGGCGAGCGCGTCAGCTCGACGAGGCGAGAGCGCTCGACAGCGTCGCGTTGGGAAGCCGAGAGCAGGACTTCCTCCGGGCTTCCCGGCGAGCCGTGCGTCGCCAGTCCCGGCGCCGCTGGATTGCCGCGCTGATCCTCGTGCTCCTCGTGGGGGGCTTCTATGGCGTGCCGCGCCTGAAGCAGCACCAGGAGCTCCGGAGCTTCGTGAGCGCTCGGGTGGCGGAGGCTCGGGACGCGCTCGGCGCGGCGAAGAAGCATGCTCGGCGCGCGAGTGAGGGCCGCCAGGAAGCGATAGCGCTGTTCACGGGCCAGCATCCCGGCGGCTCGGGGGCTGCGCGGGATCCACAGGAACGCTGGCTCCACGCCGAGGAGGTCTGGGGGCAGGCGCTCGAGGAGCTCCGGCAGGCCGAGGCCTCCTATTCGGAGGCGGAGCGAGCCATCGAGGACGCGCTCGAGCGCGCCCGCGATGAAGAGGAGGCAAGACAGCTCCTCATCCAGCTCACCCATGAGCGCATCCTGCTGGCGGAGCGCTTCTATCAGAAGGACGAGCGCACCCGGCTCGTCCAGCGCTTCAGGAGGTTGACCGTCGAGGGCGAGGCGCCGCGCGACGAGATCGACGCCCCCGCGGAGCTCGTCCTGGTGACCGATCCTCCAGGCGCGAGCGTCGAGGTCACCCGCTATGTGGAGAGCAAGGAGGGACTGCAGCGAGTGCCCCTCCCTCGCCCGGAGACTCTCGGTCCGACGCCGCTCGCGTGGCGGAGCGTGACACCGGGCTCCTATCAGCTCCACATCTCGCGGGAGGGGAATGCACCGGTCGAGCTGCCCCTCCTGCTCGAGCGAGGAGAGCAGGAGCGCGTCACCCTCGAGCTCCTCTCGGAGGTGCCCGAGGGCTACGTCTACATCCCGCCCGGCTGCAGCCTCGAGGGGAGCGCGGACGTGGAGGAGCTGCGGACGATGATGGAGAGCGCGCCCCTGCATCCGAGCTGCCTGGAGGAGGGCTATTTCATCGGGCGGTACGAGGTGACGATGGGGGACTGGCTGACGTACCTCGACACCCTGCCCGCGGAAGCGCCCGAGCGCAGCTTCCTGGAGAAGCCGAGCTTCAACGGCGACAGCGCGGTGTCGTTGCGGCGGCTGCCTGACGGCGCCTGGAGCTTCTCCCTCCACCTCGTGAGCGGAGCCGTCCTCACGGCGCGCGCTGGCGAGCCCATCCGCTATCCGGGGCGGAAGGCCCGAGCGGAGCAGGACTGGCGACGCTTCCCCCTCGTGGGCGTCTCCGCGGACGATCTCGCCGGTTATCTCTCCTGGCTCGATCGCACCGGGAGACTGCCGGGCGCTCGCTTGTGCAGCGAGCTGGAGTGGACGCGTGCGGCCAGGGGCGCGGACGATCGCAGGTTCCCCCATGGCAACCGGTTCCAGAAGGACGACGCCAACATCGATGCCACCTACGCCTTCCGGCCCGACGCCTACGGCCCTGACGAGGTGGGCTCCCATCCGGCCTCGGTCAGCCCCTTTGGCCTCGAGGACATGGCCGGCAACGCCTTCGAGATGACCCGGCCCACCCAGGACGGCTTCGGAGAGATCGTCCTTCGAGGAGGCGCCTGGTACTACGGCGAGACAGGCGCCCTGGTGGCCAGTCGACAGGCCAGCACCTCCCGCCTCCGAGATGCCCGGATTGGCGTACGCGTCTGCGCCTCGCTGCCAGCCGAGTGAGGTCCGCGCCGATGGCGAGTGTTTGCATAGCCCGCCTGCACCTCGCCTCTTCTCGTTATGGTGGCGCACTGACTGCATCGCCAGGAACGAGGACGTCCAGGATGAGACACCTTCTGATTCTTTCGTGCATCGTGGTTGCTACAGCAGCCTGGGCGTCCGAGCCCACTCCGACTCCCCAACCCGCCCAGGTGCCCGCGCCCACCCGAGCCAGGGCCGCCGTGAGAGCACCTCCCTGTCAGCCCCAGGCTCCCGAGCGGAAGGTCTGGCCGCAGGGCACGCTGCTGTGGGGGACGGGGCGCAAGGACGAGCAGAGCGAGACGAGCAGCATCCTGGCCTCGGTCGACTTGAGGAGTATGCGGCTCGGGGCGGCAACGGTGAAAGGCGCGCGCCTGGAGGAGGGGAGACTGGTGGCGCCATCGCGCAAACCCGAGGAGCTCGTCGGCGCGGTGCTGCAGGGCCGCTCGAGTGACGGTCAACCCGTGGAGGTGGCGCTGTGCGGAGTGGAGGAGGCCGCGGAGGAGCCCGCCATGCGGTGGTATCGGATCCAGATCTGGAACGCGGAGACCTCGACCTGGGAGAACCCGTGCCTGGCGACCCACCGCGTGCCCTCGCCCCGAGCGTTGGCGGTGCCGGGCGTGTGGGACGAGCAGGGCGCGCGGCATGCGCGGGCCGGGCAGTTCACCTTCGCCTGCGAGAACGGGGTGATCTCCAAGTGCATCGGGTGGGGCTACAAGCCTTGGGGCAAGAAGGCGGGCCAGTCGCTGGAAGAGCTGCATCAGGCCTGCACGCGGATGGCGCGAGCGGACTACTGCGGGAACGGACGCAGCCACACGCGAGAGGACATGCCGATCGACATGTACGACGGGCTGGCGGTGCTGTCGCGGACGAGGGAGGCGGTGGCGGGCTGGGAGCCGGGGCGGGCCTCCTTCGAGGCCGCATGGACGGGCGACGGCGCGTGGTGCCTCTCGCGGACGCGAGATGGGAGCGCGGTGGAGCTCATCCTGGAGGAATGTCCCGCCCGCTTCGAGGCCGCGGAGAAGGACCTGGGGGAGGGTGACCGCTGCCAGGTACTCCGCAAGGGGGCTGGCGCCAGCGCGGTGCTGCTGCGAAATCGCTCGTACGAGAGGAGCGCTCCACGGCCATGAAGAGACGCATTCGGCGAGCCCTGGTGAAGACCGCGTGGCTGCTCCTGAGCTGCGTGGCGTGCGCCACGGTGGACACAGGGGGAGCAGACCCACGCCTGAGCGAGGCGCGGCAGGCCTACGAGCAAGGCCAGCAGCAGCGGGTGGCGGGCCACTACGTGGAGGCGGCGGCGGCGGCCCAGCGCGCGCTGGAGCTCCGGGAGGCCGTGCTCGGGGACAAGCATCCAGACGTAGCCCAGTGCCTCCTGCTGCTCGGGAGCATTCACCTGATGCAGGCGAACTACGCGCGAGCCGAGCCCCTGCTCCAGCGTGCACTCGCGATCCGTGAAGCAGCCTTGGGGCCGCGCCACCGGGACGTCGCCGAGTCGCTCAACGCGCTCGGAACCCTCTCCCTGAAGCAGGGGCATCCCGAGCAGGCCGAGTCGTTGTACCGGCGGGCGCTCGAGATACGGGAGGAGGTGCTGGGCAAGGACCACCCGGAGGTGGCCTCCCTGCTGAACAATCTGGGCAATCTCGCCTTGATGCAGGGCCAGCTCGCCAGGGCCGCGGCGATCCACGAACGAGCGCTCGCCGCGCGGGAGAAGGCCCTCCCCAGGAATCATCCGGACATCGCCTTCTCGCTCAACAACCTCGCCAGCGTCTACATCAAGCAGGGTCAGTACGCGCGCACCGAGCCGCTGTATGAGCGTGCGATCGCGATCAAGGAAGAGACCCGCGGCAAGGACCATCCTGAAGTCGCCCAGTCGCTCAACAACCTCGCCAATGCCTACGTGCACCAGGGAAAGTACCCGCGGGCCGAGTCGCTCTACCGGCGCGCCATCGCGATCTGGACCGCGGCGTTCGGTGAGAAGCACCCCGCCATCGCCGACGCGCTCTACAACCTCTCCAACCTCGCCATCAATCAGGGGCATTACGCACAGGCGGAGCCGCTGCTCCAGCGCACGCTCGCGATTCAGGAAGAGCTCCTGGGCAAGAACCACTCCGAGCTGGTGGATGTGCTCAACGTGCTCTCCCAGCTCGCCACCATGCAAGGGCAGTACGAGCGCGGAGTCCCGTTCTCGCTGCGGGCCATCGAGATCTGTCAGGCGACGCTCGGAGAGCTCGATCCCAAGGTCGCCTATTCGCTGTCTGGCCTGGCCAGCCTCTACGCGGAGCAGGGCAGGTACGCGCAGGCGGAGTCCTTGTATGAGCGGACCGTGGCGGTTCGGGAGCAGGCGCTCGGGAAGGACCATCCGGAGGTCGCCGCGGCGCTCGACAGCCTCGCCAACGTCTACGTGGCGCAGGGGCTCCTCGCCCGAGCCGAGCCGCTGCATCTGCGGGCGCTGGCCATCCGCGAGCAGGAGCTCGGCGGGAATCACCCCAATGTGGCCCGCTCGCTCCACGATCTCGCGATGCTCTATTTCCACCAGGGGCAGTACGCCCGGGCCGAGCCGCTGCATCAGAGGGCGCTGGAGATTCGGGAGGCGATCCTGGGTGGGGCGCATCCGGATGTCGCCGAGTCGCTCCAGGGCATGGCCCTTCTGCGCGTCGCGCAGCGGCGCCTTGCCGACGCGCTGCCGCTCTTCGAGAGAGCCCTCGCCGTCTCGGAGGCGCACCTGCGCCAGGAGGTCTTCGGCTTCTCCGGGCGAGGCCTGGAGAGCTTCCTGCAACTGCTCCGCAGGAGTGAGGAGCAGCTCTATGCGCTCGCCCGGGCTCACCCGGACGATGCACGGGTTCGGCGTCTCGCGCTGACCGCCGCCCTCCTTCGCAAGGGCCGCTCCGTGGAAGAGCTCGCCGGCACCTCCCAGATCGTCTCGCGGAGCCTGGCGCCGGAGGGGCGCGAGGCCTTCGAGCTGTTGCGTGCCTTGCGCACGCGCATCGCGGAGGAGTCGCTCGCGGGGCCGGGCTCGCGTTCGCTCGCCGAGTACCAACAGCAGCTCAAGGAGCTCGTTGGCCGGAGTGATGCCCTCGAGGCCGACCTCGCCCGGCGCTCGGCGCCACTGCGTGCGCATGCCGCGCGGCCAGCTCCCGCCGAGCTCGTGGATCGCGTCGCGGCGACGCTCCCCCAGGACGGCGCGCTCATCGAGTTCGTGGCCTACGATGACCGCCCGATCGTTTCCGGCACTGTGGCCCCGGCCCCGTCGAGCGCGAGCAGGCCGCGCTACCTCGCGCTCCTGCTCTTCGCGGGTGGCCGCACGCATGCCGTCGATCTCGGTCCAGCCGAGGCCCTGGACAGCGTCGCCTCGCGGCTGCATCGCGTGCTGGCGCGTCGCGTGAGCGACTACGCGTCCGCCTCCAAGGCGCTCTACTCGCTGGCCTTCCGTCCCCTGGTGCCGCGGCTCGAGAAGATGAGGCGCTTGTTTCTCTCGACGGACGGGCAGCTCTCACTCGTGCCCTTCGGTGTGCTGCACGATGGCCGCCGCCTGGTCGAGGATGGCTTCGAGCTCTCCTATCTCACCTCGGGAAGAGACCTGCTGCCTCGTTCCGAGGAGGCCGCTTCCGGCGACTCGGTCGTCGTCGTGGCGGACCCCGACTTCGATGCTCCTCCCGCGGTCGGCTCGGGGCTCGCGAAGGCTGTCACCGGCGAGCGCTCGGGGGCGCTGGAGCGCTTCTTCTCCGACATGCGCGCGGCGGGCGGGGACCAGCCATTCCTGCCGCTACCTGGGACTCGCAAGGAGGCGGAGGCCATCCAGCGCATGTTCCCGCGGGCGCAGCTGCTGCTGGGCCGGGAAGCGACGAAGGAGGCGCTGCTGACGCTGCGCACGCCAGGAATCCTCCATGTCGCCACCCACGGCTTCTTCCGGGAGGATGCCCCCGTCACGGCCGGCACTCGCGCCGTGGGGGCCTGCTGCGCGCTCAGCGAGGCGGACAGATCGCCGCGCCTTCCGGATCCCCTGCTGCGCTCGTACCTGGTGCTGGCGGGAGCGCGGGCTTCGGCCACACAGCCTGGCGGAGCTGGCAGGGAGGACTCCCTGGTGACGGCGCTGGAGCTGGCGGGGCTCGATCTGTGGGGCACCCAGCTCGTGGTGCTGTCGGCCTGCGACACGGGCCTGGGTGACATCAAGCGGGGCCAGGGCGTCTACGGCCTGCGCCGCGCATTCGTGATGGCGGGGGCTGAGGCGGTGGTGGCGAGCCTGTGGAGCGTCAATGACGAGACGACGCGGGAGTTCATGGAGGGCTACTACCGCAACCTGTTGGCGGGGCAGGGGCGCATCACGGCGCTGCGCGAGGCCATGCGGACGCTGCGCCGGAAGCACCCGCATCCCTACTTCTGGGCGCCCTTCATCGCCATTGGCCAGGACACACCGCTGCGCGGGCTGACGCCGAGCGCCGAGCGGCCGCCTGCCCCCTGAGCGGCTTCATCCCAGGAAAGTTCCGCCTGGACGGGAAAGAGGAAGCGGCCTGCATAGCTGGCTCGCGGCGCGTCTCCTCCATTTTGCGCACTTCGCGTTTCCTCTCAGGAGATGGCTGATGGTCAGGATGTCGTGGGTCGTTCCCGTGCTGTTCACCCTTCCTCTCTTGGGCTGCGGAGGCATCCAGGAACCGGACGTCCAGGAAGCTGGGCAGGAGAGTCTCGCGCGGGTCGGCGAGGTCCAACAGGCGCTCGTCCGGTCCTGCACGGGTGACCTGGACTGCAACATCTACGCGAATTGCTCCTGCATCAGCGGCACGTGCCAGGGCGGCGAGCCCGAGATCTGCGGCGCCCCCCCGCAGCGCACGTGCACGAGCGGCGCGAACTGTCGCTCGGGCTGCTACTGCTCGGGGGGCTACTGCAAGGATCCCGGGGGCGCCTACACCGACTACTGTGCCAGGCCGCCACCGGATGCGTACGAGGCCGACAACACCGCGCAGACCGCCGCGGCCTACCTGGGCACACCGCAGACCGGCCACACCTTCCATGAGGTGGGAGACGTGGACTGGGTGGTCGTCTACGTTGCTTCCGCCGCGCAGGTGACGTTCGAGACCTACGACATCGGAGGGTCGGACACGGTCATGAAGCTCTACGCCTACAACGCCAGCACTGGTGGCGTGGGGAGCCTCCTGGCCACGAACGACAACAAGTGCGCCTGGGGTTGGCCTTACGACGTGAACTGCCTGGGCTCCAAGATCGTCCGCAGCGTCCCGGCCCAGTCCGCCTTCTTCGTGCGCATCGAGAACAAGTCTACGGGGTCCTTGAACGTGTACAGCCCGGGCCCGCCGAGCTACAGCCTGAGGATCTTCTAGAGGCGCGCAGCCTTCCGAGAGGGGCCCCAGCTCACCCGGGGCCCTTGCTCGGCGGGGCGTGCCGGGCTCGGGCGCCCTTACTGGAAGTCGCCCCGGGCGCGGCTCTCGAAGCGGGTGAACTCCGCGAGGAACACCAGCTCGATCGAGCCCACCGGGCCGTTACGCTGCTTGGCGATGACGAGCTCCACGGGGATGGCGCTGCGGGACTTGGCGGCCTCCTCGCCATCGCCCCCTTCCTCCTCCTCGCGGTGGATGAACATCACCACGTCCGCGTCCTGCTCGATGGAGCCGGACTCGCGCAAGTCGCTGAGCATCGGCTTGCCGCCCTTGCGCTCCTCCACCTTACGGTTGAGCTGGCTCAGGGCGATGATGGGCACCTCCAGCTCCTTGGCCAGCTGCTTGAGCGAGCGGGAGATCTCGCTGACTTCCAGCTGGCGGCTCTCCACCTTGCCCTTCTGGTGCATCAGCTGGAGGTAGTCGATCACGATCAGCGACAGCCGCGGATCCTTCTGCTTGAGCCGCCGCGCCTTGGCGCGCAGGTCGAACGGTGACAGGCCGCCCGTGTCGTCGATGTAGATGGGGGCGTTGTAGAGCTTGCCCGCCATCTCCTGGAACTTCTCCTCGTCGTTCTGGGTGAGCCGGCCGCCGCGCAGCTTCTTCATGTCCACGCGCGCGCTGGAGGCCAGCAGACGCATCAGCAGCTGGTCGGCGGGCATTTCCAGGCTGAAGATGGCCACCGCCTTGGGGTCCTCCTCCAGCGCCGCGTGCATCGCGATGTTCATCGCCAGCGACGTCTTGCCGATGCCGGGGCGCGCCGCGAGGATGATGAGCTCGCCGGCGTGCAGGCCCGTGAGCTGGTTGTCCAGATCGATGTAGCCGGTGGACAGGCCCGTCACGCCCGAGGACGAGGCCTTCATCTTGTCGAGCAGCTCGAGCGTCTGCTCCATCAGCTCGCTGACAGGGCGGAGATCGCCCTCGCGCCGCTTCTCGGCCAGGTTGAAGAGCTTGCGCTCGGACTCGTCGAGCACCACCTCGACGTCGCCCGACTCCTGGCTGGCCATCTCCATGATCTCGCGGCCGACCTTCGCCAGCCGCCGCCGGAGCGCCTGATCCCGGACGATCTGCGCGTACTGCACCGCGTTGTGGGTGAAGGGGACGCCCTGGTCCAGCGTCATCAGGTACGCCGGCCCGCCCACCGCGGCCAGGTTCCCCAGCACCTTCAGCTCCTCCGCGAGCGTCAGGTGGTCCACCTGCCGCTGGGTGGCGTCCAGCTTGAGCATCGCGGCGAAGATCGCGCCGTGCTGCGGGCTGGAGAAGTCGTCGGGGTGGACCACCTCGCCCACGTTGGCGATGAGGGTGTTGTCCGCCAGCACGGCGCCGAGCACCGCACGCTCCGCGGCCAGGTCCTCGAGGACCTTCCGCCCTTCACTACCATCGAGCACGTTCGACATGATGCAGCCCCACTCTACAGGTCGTCCCGCCGGCAAAAAAAGAGGGCCACCGGGTATGCCCGGCGGCCCTCTAGGCTGCTGAGGTAGGAGCCCCCGTTACTCGGGGATGACGTCCACCTTGATCTTCGCCACCACGTCGCGGTGCAGCCGCAGCTCCACCTCGTGGTTGCCCACCGTCTTGATGGGCTCGGGCAGGTGGATGCCGCGGCGGTCCACCTGCTGGCCCTGGGCGGCCAGCGCCTCGGCGATGTCCAGCGCGGTGACGGAGCCGAACAGCTTGTCCTGCTCGCCCACCTTGCGCTTGATGCTCACCTTGACGGAGCCGATCTTCTTGGCCAGCTCCTCGGCGGCGCCCTTCAGCTTGGCGTTGCGCGCGGAGATGACGCCCTTCTCGTGCTCCAGCTGGCGGATGTTCTGCTCGTTGGCGAGCACCGCCTTCTTGCGGGGCAGCAGGTAGTTGCGCCCGAAGCCGTCCTTGACGGTGACGAGCTCCCCGGACTTGCCGAGGCCGTCGATGTCTTCACGAAGAATGACCTTCATGTGCTGTCTCCAGAAGTACCGGACGGGCGACTAGCCCACCATGGCGTTGTAGGGGAGGAGCGCCAGGCCGCGGGCGCGCTTGATGGCCACCGCCACCTCGCGCTGGTGCTTGGCGCAGTTGCCGGAGATGCGGCGGGGGATGATCTTGCCGCGCTCGGTGACGAAGTACTTCAGCGTCGCCTGGTCCTTGAAGTCCACCTTGGTGTTCTTCTCGGCGCAGAAGCGGCAGACCTTCTTGCGGCCGAAGCCGCGCCCGCCGCGCTTGTCGTCATCCATGCCGCCGCCGCGGTCGCCGCGATCGCCACCGCGATCCCGATCACCGCCGCGATCACCACCGAAGCCACCGCGATCGCCGCCGCCGAAGCCGCGGCCGCCACCACCACCGCCGGAGCGCGTGGGAGCCGCGGAAGTCGTCTTGTTATCCGTACCGTTCATGAGCGTTCTCGTTCTCGAAAGGGTCCGTGGAAGACCGAAGGGCGCTTAGGCCTCCTCGGTGCCCTCCTCCTCCGCCTCGCCAGCCTCGTCCACCGGCTCGCCGCGGAAGGAGGCCTCGCGCTCGGGAGCGCCCGGACGGGTCTCCTCGACGTCGCCCGCCATCTTCACGTCCTCGAGCACCGGCCGGGACTCGGGGTCCACCTCGTCCGCCAGCTTCACGGACAGGTAGCGCGTCACCTCGTCCAGGTTGCGCAGGTTGCGCTCCACCTCGGCCACCAGCTTGGAGTTGCCCAGGTAGTGGGTGTGGACGTAGATGGCGCGGGGCTGCTTGGCGATGGGGTACAGCGTCTTCTTCTTGCCCCACACCGTGAAGCGGATGACCTTGCCACCCTCGCGGCTGACGATGCCGCGGACGCGCTCCTTGAGGCGGTCCACGTTGTCGTCGGTCAGGTCGGGCTTGACCAGGAAGATGGTCTCGTACTCACGAAGCCGCACCGCGGCCTGTGTCTCAGCCATGTTTTCTCTCCCCTTGGGGTCGAGTGCCCCCCGGCCAATCCGGGGAGCGGGGAAACGGTCGTAGCGCCTCGGAGGCTCTACGCCGGGGACGGGAAACAGCGCGCCCGTCACCTTCGCGCTTCGTCCCGTGCGAACACGGGAAGATGGAAAAGAACATCCCCGACCACCCGGTAGGTGGGAGGGGAGGGGTCTTCTACGAGGGGGCACCCCCCAAGTCAAGGCGGAGGTAGCCGCCTGCCCGGCAGGCAAGCCCAGAGGGTGGGGCAGCCCTCCGGGCGGCGTGGCCCCGGGCCATCACATCCCCGCGCCTCGGACTCCAGTCATGGCTGAAAAACCCACCCATTTTCGAGGTCATTTTCATGCCCAACACCAAGCGAAACCACAACTCCAGGCCCAGGCGCGCTACCCGGGCGGCCGTCGGCGCCGAGGTGCTTGCCCCGCAGCTTCCCGTGGGGCTGAGCCAGAAGCTCGCGTCCATCCGGCTGAACACGGCCGACGCCGCCAGGGACGAGGTCGGCGCCCTCAAGCTCCAGCGGGCGGACGTGGCTCCCAGCGTCGCCACGCTCTTCCAGTCCTCGCAGGTCCGCGCCCTCAACTTCACCCGAGGAGTCATCGCCAACTGGCGCGACGACGCGGAGGCCGAGCAGGAGTCCGAGCCGCTGATGCGGTGGGCCCGGCGGTCCGGGCCCGCGGAGCGTCAGATGGTGAGCCGTGCCTTCCGGCTGCAGGGCAGGGGCTCGCTCGTCATCCACAACATCGGCGCCATGGACAAGGCGGACGCCCGGACGTTCATGAAGGACTACTTCGAGGCGGGCGGCGACATGGGGGATGTGGCCGAGTGGTTCCAGCGCGCTGGCCACGTGCTCCGCACCGAGCGGGCGCAGGCTCCGGGCGTCGAACTGTTCGGCGGGATCGTCGACTTCTTCAAGGATGCCGTGAAGACGGTGGGGGATGCGCTCCAGGCCGCGGGCAAGTCCCTGGGCGACGCCATCGGCAAGGTGGCCGGCTGGACGGCGGACAAGATCGCCGACTTCGTCGAGGGCCTCATCGCCGCGGGCCGTAGCGTGGGGGAGATCCTCGGCGAGGCGGTGAAGAAGGGCACGGCCACCCTGCGGAAGTTCGTCCGAGGCGTGCTCGACGCGGGCCGCTCGCTGGTGGAGGTGCTCGCCTGGTCCGCGACGCAGGTGGCCAGCACCGTCAACGAGGTCGTCGCCGAGGTGCTCGCGGCTGGCCGGCGCGTGGCGCAGATCATCCAGGCGGTGGCCAACCAGGTCGCCTCGGTCGCTCACGCCACGGTGCGGGCGCTGGTGGCGCTCGGCCGGCAGGTGAGGGAGATCGTCGACGCCACCGCCGAGCTGGCCGCGACCGCCATCGAGCGCATCTACAAGGGGCTCCAGCTCGCCGGGAAGACGCTGGCCCACGTGGCCGCGGAGCTGGTCCGCTACTCGGGCCAGGTGCTCCGGCGGATGGTCGAGGGGGCCTACCGGGCGTTCCGGCAGGCCGCCGACATCCTGGTCGCCTTCATGAAGGACCAGCTCGGCACCATCCGCATGGTGCTGGAGGGGCTGCTGGCGGCGGGGCTCCAACTCGCCCAGGCGGTGGCGGACATCGTCAATCGGGTGGCCCAGGCGTTCCGCAAGGGCTTCTTCGAGGGGCTCATCGCCCTGGGCAAGAGCCCCTTCCTCATCATGAAGGCGGCGCTGGAGGCCGCGGGCGGCGTGGCGGCCCTGGCCCTGGCCACGCTGCTGGACGTGCTGGGCGGGCACCGGGAGCTGACGGCGGAGGAGAAGCGCCAGGCCACCCGCGTCTACGGAAACACGATCGACCTGAGCCGCGTGAAGGTCGCCGTGGCCTCGCTCCCGGCCGACCTCATCAACCTGATCAACGGCAGCCGGCCCTTCACGACGATGTACGTCATCAACTTCGCCTCGTCGGCGGACATCGACATGAAGACGCTCATCCACGAGCTGGCGCACGTCTGGCAGGGCGTGATTGCCGGCCCGGTCTACATGATCCAGGCGATCGAGGCGCAGCTCGGCAGCGAGGGCTACAGCGTGACGGACGACATGCTCCGGGCGCGCGGCAATGACTTGAAGCGCTTCAACCGGGAGCAGCAGGCGGTGATCGCCGAGGAATACTGGTATGAGGCCTTCGGCCAGTCCGAGACCGCGTACCAGGGCCTCTCCAACCGGGGCCTGGACGTGGACCTGCTGAAGCCCTACGCCGAGCAGTTCAAGACCACGGCCCCCCTCGTCCCCCTGCCCGTGAAGCCCGTGAAGCCGCTGCCCATCGTGGACCTCGAACTGCCCCAGCTGCCGCGGCTGTCGCCCATCAAGAACCCGTCCCTCGAGGCGGCCCGCACGGTCCGGCGGCCCGCCTCCCGGCGCAAGGCGGGAGGCCGGGCCAAGCGGCGGTAGCCGGCGGAGGGCTCAGGCCTTGCGGTTGAAGCGGTTCATGGCGGTGGCGAGGCCCTCGCGTGCCCACGTCTCCGCCATGTCCGCGGCCCGGCCGATGAACTCCTCGAGCTGGCGCCGCTCCCCGTCATCGAAGCCGGAGAGCACGTAGCCGGCCACGCGCTCCTTGGCGTTGGGGCCCTCCGGCTTGCCGATGCCGAAGCGCAGGCGGATGAAGCCGTCCGCCCCCAGGCTCTGCACGGAACTCTTCAGCCCGTTGTGCCCGCCGGTGCCTCCGCCCGCCTTGAGCTGCAGCCGGCCAAAGGGCAGGTCCAGCTCGTCGTGGATGACGAGGATGTCCTCCACGGCCACCTTGTAGAAGCGCGCGGCCTCGGCCAGCGAGCGGCCGGACAGGTTCATGTACGTCTGCGGCTCCACGAAGAGGATGCGCTCGCTGCCCAGGGAGCCCTGGCCCACCCTGGCCTGGAACTTCTCCTGGTTCAGCTCCGCCCGGGCTCGGGGGAGCAGCGCCTCCACCACCATGAACCCGATGTTGTGCCGGTGCCGCTCGTACTCGCGCCCCGGGTTGCCCAGCCCGCAGATGAGCTTCATGGGAGGCTCCTAAAGAAAACGGGGCCGGCCCCGAGAGGCCAGCCCCGCTTCGGACGAACCAGCGAGAGCTTACTTCTTCGCCGGGGCCTTGGCCTGGCCGGCTGCCGCCTTGGCATCGCCCGCCTTGGCCTCGCCCGCCTTGGCCTCGCCGCCCTTGGCCGCCGCCGGAGCCGCGGCCGCACCCGCCGCCGGAGCCGCCGCCGCAGCAGCAGCCTGCGGAGCCTCCTCGCGCTCGGGCGCGGAGACCACGGCCAGCGTGTAGTTGACGTTCGTCTTCACCGACACGCCCTGGGGGAGCTTGATGTCGTTGATGTGGAGCGCCATGGCGATCTTGAGGTGGGTGACGTCCGCCTCGATCTTCTCCGGGATGGCCTGCGGCAGCGCCCACACCTCGAGCTCGCGGCGGGCCTGGGTGAGCAGACCACCGTCCGCGGTGCCGATCGCCTTGCCGGTGAGCACCAGCGGCACGTTCACCTTCACCTGCTCGTTGTCCTTCACCGCGATGAAGTCGGCGTGGAGCACCTCGCGGGTGACGGGATCCATCTGGTAGTCCTTCAGGAGGACCTGATGGGAAGCGCCGTCCAGCTTGAGGGTGATCAGGGTGTTGAACTTGTGCGGGGTGTTGATGGACTGGCGGATGGACTTCGGGTCCACCGCCACGTGCACCGGCGCCTGCAGGTGCTTGCCGTAGACGACCGCGGGAACCAGGCCCTGGCCGCGCAGCTTGCGGGCCGCGCCCTTGCCGGCGCCCTCACGGCTCTTGGCTTCGAGGGTGCTCTTGTCGACAGACATGGAAATGCCTCTTCGGGGAACTGCGAGTGCCCACCGGATCGCCCGGCGCCCTCGGCATCCCGCCCCGATGGCGGGCCCCGAAGACGGCGCCTCTCGAGGCTACCGGTGGAGTGGAGGTGGCACATGCCAGCCAGCGGGCGCGGAGTCAAGCCGCCCGCCAGCCGAGCGCGCGCCTAGACGAACAGGGAGCTGAGCGAGTCGGCCCGGTGGATGCGGGCAATGGCCTCGCCGAACAGCTTCTCCGTGGTGAGGACCTTGATCTTCGGGCACTCCAGGGCCGCGGGCGCCAGCGGCACGGTGTCGGTGAACACCACCTCCTCCAGCACCGAGTCGGTGATGCGCTGGATGGCGGGCCCCGAGAGGATGGGGTGGACGGCGTAGGCCACCACCCGGCGCGCTCCCTTGTCCTTCAAGGCGGCGGCCGCCTGGGCCAGCGTGCCGGCGGTGTCCACCATGTCGTCCACCAGCACGGCGTCCTTGCCCTTCACGTCACCGATGAGGTTCATCACCTCGGAGGAGTTGGGCCGCGGGCGCCGCTTGTCGATGATGGCCAGGCCCGTGTTCAGCCGCTTCGAGTAGGCGCGCGCGCGCTCCACGCCGCCCGCGTCCGGCGAGACGATCACCAGGTCCTGCGTGTCCGGGAAGCGCTTGCGCAGATCCTCGAGGAACACCGGCGAGCCGTACAGGTGATCCGAGGGGATGTTGAAGAAGCCCTGGATCTGCCCGGCGTGCATGTCCATGGACACCACGCGGGTGACGCCGGCCACCTCGAGCATGTCCGCGATCAGCTTGGCGGTGATGGGCGTGCGCGGGGCCACCTTCCGGTCCTGCCGGGCGTAGCCGTAGTAGGGCATCACCGCGTTGATGGAGCCCGCGCTCGCCCGCTTGAGGGCGTCGCAGATGATGAGCAGCTCCATCAGGTGATCATTGGCCGGCGGGCAGGTGGACTGGATGATGAACACGTCCTGTCCACGGACGTTCTCGCCGATCTCGACGTGGATCTCCCCATCCGAGAACCGCCCCACGGTTGCCTTGCCCAGGGGCCTCTTCAGATAGTCGCAGATCCTATGGGCCAGCCCCGGATTGGAGCTGCCCGAGAACACCTTGAAGTCATGGGCGGGCGGCATGAGCGCGCTACTAACCCGCCGCCGCCCGCAAGGGAAGCGCCTTAGTCGGCCTCGGCGGCCGCCATGACATTGTGCATGTGGACCCCTCCCATGGCCGTCTGTTTCTCGTACTCGTGAAGGATGATGCGCTCCATCTCGCTGCGGGTGTCCGCATTGAGGGGATGGGCGATGTCCTTGTAGGTGCCATCCTTGCGCTTCTTGGCGGGCATCGCGATGAAGAGCCCGGAAGCGCCGTGGATGACCTTGAGGTCGCGGATGACGAAGCAGTGATCCAGGGTGATTGTCACATAGGCCTTCAGCTTGTCCTCTGCGACGGGAAACACCCTGACGTCGGTGATGTTCATGTGGCCCCCCACCAGAACCCGAAAGAGCGGTGTTGGAGGGAAGCCTGGGACAGAGCGACCCCGAAATGCAAGTCCTTCGCTACTCAGTACGTTGTGCGGTTGTCATGCGAGGTGGGGCCAGTGGCGTACCAGGTGGGCCAGAAATGCCAGGTGGTACACGTTGATGATGGCGTAGATGAGGGCGCCTGCTCGGATGGCCAGCCGGCTGGCGCGCAGGGTGCGGTGCAGGCACAGCAGCGTCAGCCCCGCGTTCACGATGATGAGCTTGGAGACCATGAAGACCAGAGGGGAACTCTCGTAGGCTACCCGCATCAGCGGGTTGAGCTCCTCGGCCACGTCCAGCTGGAGGAACGTCAGGGTGAAGAGCCCATCCAGCAGGTTGAGCACCAGCAGGGCCACCGATGCCGGCGAGAGGTAGAAGGACCCCAGCCCCGCCCAGAAACTCCGCTCCTGCTGTTGTACCGTCTGTACCGTCGCCGCCACCCCGCACCTCCCCGTGAGAATCCTGCGGGTAGGCCCTTCAAGAGTCTTGCCAGCGCCGCAGGCCCCACCAGGTAGGCGCAGGCACGACGGCGGATGCGGGGGGCCGAGACAGGCTCGGGGCGGTCACGCGATCATTGACTCCGGGGTGGCGGTGCATGAGTATCCGCGCGCCCTCCGCCCCTCGGACGGGGATCATCTCGTGCACCAATTCCCCAAAGATATCGGGTGGATAGAGGTCATCTGCGGCTCGATGTTCTCCGGCAAGACGGAGGAGTTGATCCGCCGCGTGAAGCGCGCCGTGTACGGCAAGCAGCGCGTCCAGGTCTTCAAGCCGAAGATCGATGACCGCTATGACGAGACCCAGGTGGTCAGCCACTCCCAGCTCAAGCTGGTGTCCACGCCGATCGAGCGGGCTGAAGAAATTTTCTACCATCTGTCGCCTGAGACACAGGTGATCGGTATCGACGAGGTGCAGTTCTTCGGGCCCGAGGTGGTGCAGGTGTGCGAGGCGCTGGCCAACAAGGGGCTGCGCGTCATCTGCGCGGGGCTGGATCAGGACTACCAGGGGCGGCCCTTCGAGCCGATGCCGCAGCTGCTGGCGGTGGCTGAGTACGTGACGAAGGAGCTGGCCATCTGTGTGGTGTGCGGCAATCCGGCCAACCGCTCGCAGCGGCTGGAGGCTCGGGGCGAGCGGGTGGTGGTGGGGGCGGCGGGGGCCTACGAGGCGCGCTGCCGCAAGTGCCACGTGGCGGAGGCCGCCGAGGCCACGCCGCCGCAGACGCTGAAGCTGTTCGACTGACTCAGGAAGGGCAGGGTCCGATGCGCGACACTCTCTATGCGAACGTCCCGTTCCGGTTGAACGAGATCTCCCACCGGTATGGCCCGCAGGTTCACCTGGTGGGAAATCCTTTTCTCCTCTCGCAGCTGGCGACGCTGTGCGCCAAGGGGACGGTGCAGCCGCAGATCAACCGCCTGGTGGAGCTGCTGTACGCGGATCTGGTGAAGACGGTCATCAACGCGGAGTTCCCGCGGAAGATGGTGGCCATCCCCACGCGGATGGTGGACTCGACGCCGCAGGGCATCTTCCAGGGCGAGGTCATCGACGCGCACACGCGCGTGGTGACGGTGAACATCGCCCGGGCGGGCACGCTGCCCTCGCAGGTGACGTACGACCTGCTGAACGTGACGGTGGATCCGACGCTGGTGCGGCAGGACCACATCATCATGAGCCGGATGATCGACGCCGAGCACATGGTGGTGGGCTCGAACATCGGCGGGGCGAAGATCGGCGGGGACGTGGACGACGCCATCGTGCTGTTCCCGGACCCGATGGGGGCGACGGGGGGCAGCCTGTCGACGGCCATCTCGCTCTACAAGAACAAGGTGCCGGGCAAGCCTCGGCGGATCATCACGCTGAACCTGATCGTCACACCGGAGTACCTGCGGCGGCTGACGACGGAGCACCCGGACGTGACGATCTACGCGCTCCGGCTGGACCGGGGGCTGTCTCCGCCGGAGGTGTTCGGCACGGAGCCGGGGACGCACTGGGACAAGGAGCGGGGGCTGGACGAGCGGCAGTACATCGTTCCCGGAGGCGGCGGCTTCGGGGAGATCATGAACAACGCGTACGTGTAGGGGACGAGCCGTGGCTTTCTACGAGAGCGATGTCGGGACGCTGATCGACGAGAAGAAGGTCCAGGCGCGGGTGCGCGAGCTGGGCGCGGAGATCACCCGGGACTACCAGGGCAAGGATCTGACGTTGGTGTGCGTGCTGAAGGGCTCCACGTTCTTCGCGATGGACCTGGCGCGCGCCATCGATCTGCCGCTGACGATGGAGTTCCTGGGGGTGTCCTCGTACCAGGGCGGGACGGAGACGACGGGCGAGGTGCGCATCACCACGGACGTGAGCAAGCCGATGGCGGGCAAGCACCTGCTGGTCATCGAGGACATCATCGACACGGGGCTGACGATGAGCTTCCTGCTCGAGAACCTGCGGGCGCGCCACCCGGCGTCCTTGAAGGTGGCCTCGCTGCTGGAGAAGCCGTCGCGGGCCCGGACGAAGGTCCAGATCGACTACAAGGGCTTCGTCATCGACGACGTGTTCGTCGTGGGCTACGGGCTGGACTACGCGGAGAAGTACCGGAACCTGCCCTTCATCGGCGTGATGAAGGGCAAGTAGAAGGCTGGAGCTTCGGGAGCGGCGGAAGGGCGCCAGGAGCGCCCTCCTTGCTCAGAACGCGGCGTCGAGCACCACGTCGTTGGCGGCGCCCACGCCCACGCCCACCTGGTAGGCGCTCACGCGACGCTCGAAGAAGTTGGTGAGCTCCTGCACGTCCTGCAGGTCCATGAAGGACAGCGGGTTCTTCACGTGGAAGATCGGCGCCAGGCCCAGCATCGTCAGCCGCTGGTCCGCCACGTACTCCAGGTACTGCCGCATCTCCTGCGCTGACAGCCCCGCCACGCCGCCGCTCAGCAGGTCCTGCGCGAACAGCGTCTCGCACTCCACCGCCTCGCGGAGCATCTCCTCCACGTCCGAGCGCATCTGCGCGTCGAACAGGTCCGGCTCCTCCTGCAGCGCCACCTTGATCGTCTCGAACGCGAACGCCATGTGCGCGCTCTCGTCCCGGAACACCCAGTTCGTCCCCGCCGCCAGCCCGTTCAGCAGCCCCTTGTTCCGCAGGAAGTACACGTACGCGAACGCCGCGAAGAAGAAGAGCCCCTCGATGCACCCCGCGAAGCAGATCAGGTTCAGCAGGAACCGACGCCGATCCTCCTTCGTCTTCAGCTCCTTCAGGTCGTTGATGGAGTCCATCCACTTGAGGCAGAACTGTGCCTTGCGCCGGATGGAGGGGATGTTGTCGATCGCCGCGAACGCCTTGGCCCGGTCCGCCGGATCCGGCACGTACGTGTCCAGCAGCGTCAGGTAGAACTGCACGTGCAGCGCCTCCTCGAAGAGCTGGCGCGACAGGTACATGCGCGCCTCGGGCGCGTTCACGTGCTTGTAGAGGTTCAACACCAGGTTGTTCCCGACGATGGAGTCGCCCGTCGCGAAGAACGCCACCAGACGGTGGATCAGGTGCCGCTCCGCGTCCGTCATCTTGCTGCGCAGGTCCACCAGGTCCGTGGAGAAGTCCACCTCCTCCACCGTCCACGTGTTCTTGATGGCGTTCCGGTACATCTCGAAGAAGGCCGGATAGGCCATCGGGCGCAGCGTGAGGTTCATCCCGGGGTCCAGCAGCATCGTCGGCATCCTCTGAAGTGAAGTTCGAAAAGGAGAAAGCGAAGGAAAGGGCGCCCCTCTCGCGAAACAGAGGGACGCCCCAGGTCAACCAGGAAGGGCAGGGGAGCGGCGGCCTACTGGCAGGCCTCGCACATCTCCGGGTTCTCCAGCGAGCAGGCCACCGCCTCGGCCTCCGTGTACACCGGAGCCTCGGGCGCCGCCGTCACCGCGGGAGCGGGCGTGGGGGCCGCCACCGGAGCCGCGCTGGCCGCCGGCATGTTCGGCGTGGAGGTGATGCTCGCCCCCGCCGGAGTGCCCACCGTGGCCTTCGCGATGCGCGTCGCAGGACGCGAGCGCATGTAGTACGTCGTCTTCAGCCCCTTCTGCCAAGCGTAGAAGTACATCGAGGACAGCTTCCCGATGTTCGGCGCCTCCACGAAGAGGTTCAGCGACTGGCTCTGGTCGATGAACGCGCCCCGGTCCGCCGCCATGTCGATCAGCGAGCGCATGGGGATCTCCCACGCCGTGCGGTACACCGCCTTGAGGTCCGCCGGCAGCTCCGTCAGGTCCTGCACGCTGCCCTCGGACAGCTTCAGCCGCGAGCGCATCGACTCGTTCCACAGCCCCAGCGCCTGCAGCTCCCGCACCAGGTACTTGTTCACCTGCAGGAAGTCACCCGACAGCGTCTCGCGCTTGAAGAGGTTGGACACCTGCGGCTCGATGCACTCGTAGCAGCCCGCGATGGACGCGATCGTCGCCGTGGGCGCGATCGCGATCATCAGCGAGTTGCGCAGCCCCGACTTCTGGATGCGCGCGCGCAGCGCGTCCCAGCGCGCCTTGTCCTCGGGCACCACGCCCCACGCGTCGAACTGGAGCTCGCCCCGCGCCGCCCGCGTGTCCGGGAACGTCAGGTGCGGCCCATGCTGCTCGGCCAGCTCGCACGAGGCGGTCAGCGCCGCGTAGTAGATCTCCTCGGAGATCTTCTTCGACAGCGCGCGGGCCTCGGGCGCGTCGAACGGCAGCCGCAGCTGGAAGAACACGTCCTGCAGGCCCATCAGCCCCAGACCCACCGGGCGCCACTTGCGGTTGGACTCCGCCGCCGTCGGGATGGGGTAGTAGTTGAGATCGATCACCCGGTCGAGCTGCCGGATGGCCAGCGCCACGTTGGCCCGCAGCCGCTCGAAGTCGAACTTTCCGTCCACCATCATCCGGCCCAGGTTCAGCGAGCCCAGGTTGCACACCGCCGTCTCCGAGGCGTTCGTCACCTCGAGGATCTCCGTGCACAGGTTCGACAGGTGGATGACGTTGCCGTCCTTCGCCGTCTGGTTGCTCTTGCGGTTGCTGATGTCCTTGAAGGTCATCCAGCCGTTACCCGTCTGCGCCAGCGTCTTCATGATGCGCGCGTACAAATCCCTGGCCTTCACCTTGCGCACCGCCAGGCCCTTGGCCTCGGCCTCGGCGTACGCCTTCTCGAAGGCCTCGCCGTACAGGTCCGTCAGGTGCGGCGTCGACTTCGGATCGAACAGGGACCACTCGGCGTCCTGCTCCACCCGCTTCATGAACAGGTCCGGCACCCAGTTGGCCAGGTTCAGGTTGTGCGTGCGGCGCGCCTCGTCGCCCGTGTTGTCACGCAGCTCGAGGAAGTCCTCGATGTCCGCGTGCCACGTCTCCAGGTACACGCAGCACGCGCCCTTGCGCTTGCCGCCCTGGTTCACCGCCGCCACCGACGCGTCCAACGTCTTCAGCCACGGGACGATGCCGTTGGAGTGCCCGTTCGTCGACTTGATCAGCGAGCCGCGCGCGCGCACCCGGTGGTACGCCACGCCGATGCCGCCCGAGAACTTCGAGAGCATCGCCACGTCCGTGTACTTCTTGTAGATGGCCTCCAGCTCGTCGGCCGGCGAGTCCAGCAGGAAGCAGCTGGAGAGCTGCTCGTGCCGCGTGCCCGAGTTGAACAGCGTGGGCGAGCTGGGCAGGTACTCCAGCGAGCTGAACAGCCGGTACAGCTCGATGGCGTCCTTGGCCGAGTCCGTCAGCGCGCACGCCACCCGGAGGAAGAAGTCCTGCGGCGTCTCGATGACCTCGCGCGTCTGCGGGTTCTTCAGCAGGTAGCGGTCATAGACGGTGCGCAGGCCGAAGTACTCGAACAGGTCGTTGCGAGCCGGATCGATGGCCGCGTTCAGCTTGCGCGCGTTGGTCTGCACGAACTGCAGCAGCCGGTCCGCGATGAGCCCGTGCTTGTGCCCCGCCGCCACCGACTGCGAGAAGGAGTGGATCTCCTGGTTGGAGACTTCCTTCTGGATGTAGGTGGCCAGCAGCCGGGCCGACAGGCGCGCGTACTCGGGCTCGTCGACGATGAGCGCCGCGGCCGTCTGGATGGACAGGCTGTCCAGCTCCTTCGTCGTGGCCCCGTCATACAGGCCGCTGATCGTCTTGGTGGCCACCCGGAGCGCGTCCACCCGCGAGAGGCCCACGCAGCAGCGGCTCACCGCCCGGACGATCTTGTTGAGGTCCACCGGCTCCGCATTGCCGTTGCGTTTGCGCACCCGCATCATCGTCGGGGCCAGCTCATTGGCGGGCGTCTGCGGCGCGGCGGCCGGAGCGGGCATGGGCGGGACGACAGAAGCGGGCTTCGAGGTGGGGATCTCGACGGTCACGAGTAGCGCACTCCCAGTGAAGACACGACAGGACGGACCCCTCCCGTTCGGAGACCGAGGGGGCTCGTCGTGTCCTTGAAAGGTTGGTTTCTTGTGGCCCGAGGGGCGCTCCCTACAGGGGTAGGGGGGCCGACGGGGACGCACAACCTATTGGGGGCCCCGACCGGTGTCAACGCGAGATCTAGGGGATGCCTGGGCCCGACCCTTGCAATCTATGATCAGTATCCAACGCTTCTTTCGACACGTGCGCGCAACGCGTCAGGACCCCAGCAAGAGGTGGGCCTGACCCACCCGCCGAGACGGATTCGTGGCACGTCCCAGGAGTGAAGAATTTCCTGGAATCCAGGCAAGCCTCGAGGCCGTTCCCACGCGTTCATTTCCGACCACTCCAGGCCTTCGAAAACACGCTCTTCAGGGGAGGGAGGCTCAGGGGGGGGCACTGCCTGCATCCGGACTCAGGGGCTGGTCTGGAGGGGCGGGCTGGGGCTCTCCGCCGGCGGTAGGGGCCGCGGGCGGGGTGGGGGTGGGGGCCGGGGCCTGCTCCTGGGACGGGGGCGCGCTGAGGGTGTGGACGGCCTTGCGGAGGGACTCCTCCAGGGCGTTGGCGGCGGGCTCCACCTGGGAGAGCATCTGGTTCGCGCTGCGTGCGTGCCGGGTGTCACTCTCGGAGGCAAGCCGGAGCTGGGCCAGCGCCTCGGCGATGAGCTTGCGCGCGTCCTCCATGCGCTGCCGGGCCTGGTAGTAGGCCACCTCCGCCAGCATCCGCTTGAGAGAGGTGCGCTGCTCCTCGCTGAGGCCGGTGAGGCGCTCGGCGCGTCGCAGGTAGTAGACGCCGCGCTCCACCCGGGGCGGCTCGTCCGAGGCGATGCGCGGCCGGGCTAGCGCCTCCAGCTGGGTGAAGAGGGCCCGGTCCAGCTCGTCCCGCTCGCTGAAGCGCTGGGTGAGGAGGCTCGCGGGGACGTCGTGGTTCTCCAGCGGGATGGGGGCGTACGTGTCCGCCAGCCCTACGTCGCTCGGCCGGAAGGGCAGTGCACCCCAGGGCAGCATCCGCCCCTTCATGACGATGAGCTGCCCGCTGTCCACCGCCAGCGTGAAGGTGCGCGCGTTGAGCTGGGAGAGCAGGAACGCCACCGCGCCGCCCATCGCCAGCACGAGCAGCGTCACCACCAACCGCGTGAGGGTCCGCATGGCCCTGGCGCCGAAGCCTTGCTGAGGGTTGCCGTTCATCGCCTGCTCTCCTGTCATCCGATCGTGCGGCCCTGGGGACGGAGCCGTCGTTTCCTTGGGACCTGAGTCCCGGCAGCTATACTCCACCCGCCAAGCTACCCATGCATCCCACATTCCGCCGCATGGGGCCCAGTGAACTGCTGCCCCGCTACATCTTCGTGGAGAGCCTCATCGCCCGCAGGCGGGTGCTCGAGGTGGACTCGGTGGCCTCCACGGGCGGCGAGAGCGCTCGCTTCCTGCTGGAGCGCGGCGCTCGGGTGGTGGTGGCCTGTGACGCGGATATGGCCGCCGTCGAGGCCGCGCAGAAGGCCCATGGCGGCCCCACGCTGCGCTACCGCGCCAACGTCTATGAGGACCTGGAGTCGGGCAGCTTCGACACCGTGCTGGTGGCGGACCTGGCGCCCTATGTGCGCGCCCCGGCGTTGCTGGCGGAATTGGCGCGGCTGGTGGCGAAGCAGGGCTACCTCATTGGTGGGCTGCGCAACGTGGGTGGCCTGGCCCTGTGGCAGCTGATGGAGGTGGAGGAGGGCGTGCCGCCCACGTACGGGCAGCTGCTGGATGTGCTCTCGGCGCACTTCCCTCATGTGGAGGTGGCCACCCAGAGCCCGCTGCTGGGCTACCAGCTCGCCTTCGAGCGCGGGGAGGGCCTCCAGGTGGATGGCTCGCTCATCCGCGGGGGCGAGGCGGCGTACTTCGTCGTCATGGCCGGCCAGGAGCCGGCGCGGATCGTGGACCCCACATGGGTGCAGCTCCCGCCCGAGCCGCTCGCGTTCACCAGGGGACGGCTGGACGAGGTGGCCCAGCGCGCCAAGGCCTGGGAGGAGCGCGCCGGGAAGCAGAAGGAGCTCGTCACCAAGATCCGCGCGGAGCTGTCGGACCGCGAGGCGGAGGTGACGGCGCTTCATCCGAAGCTGGAGCTGGCTCGGGACGAGGTGGCCCGGCTGACCGCGCAGCTGGAGCAGGCGCGGGGCACTACCGAGCAGGCCCGGGAGCGGGATGAGCTGGCCGCGAAGCTGCGCCGCCGCGAGCTGGAGCTGCAGGTGGCCCAGGAGCGGCTCACGGACGCCGAGCGGCGGATGACGCAGCAGCGCCTGGAGCTGGAAGGGGTGCAGCGCGTCCAGGCCGAGGCCGGGGTGCAGGTGCTGGCGGCTCAGGAGGCCCAGCGGCTGGAGCGCGCCCGCCGCGAGGAGGTGGGGGCCGCGCTGGAGGAGACGCGCGAGCGGTTGACCCAGGCGTACGCCGAGGTTCGGGACCTCCAGGACGAGCTGTCGAACCTGCGGATTGCGCGGGAGAAGGATCGGCTCGCGGCGGACCGGGCGCAGGAGCAGGTCGAGGATCGTCGGCGGCAGGCGGAGGCAGCGCGGGAGCGGGAGCTGCGCATCGCCGAGCAGTACTCGCAGGCCCTGGCCGCGGTGGAGCACCTCAAGGTCGAGCTGGCCCAGGTGAAGGAGGCCTCGCAGGCCTCCGCGGATGCGCTCCTCCTCAAGGAGGCGGAGCTGGCGCGGGTGGCGCGGGGGCTCGAGGAGGGTCGGCAGCGGGTGTCCGCCGCCGAGGCCGGGCGTCAGGAGGCCGAGGACCGGCTGGCGGAGAGAGAGGCGGAGCTGCGTGGGTTGGGCACGGAGCTGGAGGCGGCGCGTGCTGTCTCGGCACGGCTGACGGCGGAGCTCGAGGCCCTGAAGCGCGCCGAGCTGGCGGCTCGGGAGACGATCGAGAAGCTCGACGAGGAGATCGTCGCGGCCCGTGGCCGCATGGCGGATCTAGAGGAGGATCGTGAGAAGGCCGCCGCGGCGTTCGCGCAGTCGCTCGAGTCGGAGCGGGAGCTGGGAGAGCAGCGGCTCGCCCAGGCTGTGGCGGAGGAGCGGGCTCGGACGGAGGCGGTCGGTGTGCAGCTCGCGCGGGAGACGGCCGCTCGCGAGGCGCTGGAGCTGCAGCTCGAGCAGCTTCGCTCGCTGAGCCAGACCGAGTCCGCTGCGCGTACCGCGACGGCGCTGGCGCTGGCCGAGGCGGAGCAGAAGCTTCAGGAGCTGACGGAGGCTCGCGAGGAGCTGCAGCGGCAGGTGGCCGAGGCTACGGCGGCGCTGGAGGCCTCGCGAGGGGCGCTCGAGGCGGAGCGGGCTCGGAGCAGCGGGCTGGAGAGGGAGCTGGCCGGACTTCGGGCCGAGCTGGAGTCGGAGCAGCAGCGTCGGGGCGGGCTGGAGAAGGAGCTGACAGGACTTCGGGCCGAGCTGGAGGCCGGCGAGCAGCTTCGCGATGAGCAGCAGCGGGAGCTGGTCGGGCTTCGGGCGGAGCTGGAGGCCGGCGCGCTGCGGCGCGGTGAGCTGGAGCGGGAGCTGGCCGGACTCCGCGCGGAGCTGGAGACGGGCGAGCGGCAGCGCGGCGAGCTGGAGCAGAAGCTGAGCGGACTCCGTGCGGATCTGGACGCCGGGGAGCAGCTGCGCGGCGAGCTGGAGCGGGAGCTGACCGGACTCCGTGAGGAGCTGGAGACGGGCGAGCGGCAGCGCGGCGAGCTGGAGCAGAAGCTGAGCGGGCTCCGTGCGGACCTGGAGGCCGGGGAGCAGCTGCGCGGCGAGCTGGAGCAGAAGCTGTCCTCCATGCAGTCGGAGTTCGGCGCTGGGGAGCAGCTGCGCGACGAGCTGGCGCGGGAGATGACCGGCCTGCGGTCGGACCTCGAGAGCGAGCGGCAGGTACGCGCCAAGGCCGAGGCGCTGGCGACCGAGACCCGCGGGACGCTCGAGACGGAGCGGCAGGAGCGCTCCCGGCTGGATGCGGAGCTGGCGGAGGTCCGGTCGCTTCTGGAGACCGAGCGTGGGGAGCGTGCTCGCTCGGGCGATGCGCTGGCCCAGCTCCGGGTCGACTTCGAGGGAGAGCGGGAGCACCGCACCCGGGCCGAGGTGACGCTGGCGCAGACCCAGGCGGCGCTGGAGGCCGAGCAGGCCCGGCGTGCGCAGGTCGACACGATGCTGGAGCAGCTCCGGGCCGCGCTCTCGGACGAGCAGGGGCAGCGCGCCCGGACGGACGAGACGCTCTCGAGGACGCGGGAGGAGCTGGCCTCGGAGCGTCAGGAGCGTGCGCGGGTGGAGGAGGCGCTCGCGGCGGTGCGGGCGCAGCTCGACTCGGAGCAGAGCGGGCACTCCCAGGACGTGGAGGCGCTCTCGGCGGCCCAGGCCGCGCTCAGCGCGGAGCGCCAGAGACGGATGGAGGCGGACGAGCTGCTGGCCCGGCTCCGGTCCGAGTTCGCATCGGAGCAGGAGCAGCGCGCCCAGTCGGAGGCGGCGCTGGCCCAGACCCGGAGCGAGCTCGAGACGGGACTCCAGGAGCAGCGGCGGCTGGTCACCTCGCTCGAAGAGGTGCGCGCGGAGCTGGCCACCGAGCGCGAGGCGCATGTCCGGCTCGACGAGTCGCTGGCGAGCGTCCGCGCGGAGCTGACCACCGAGCGCGAGGCACACGCCCGGCTCGATGATTCGCTGGCCACCGTCCAGGCAGAGCTCGCGGCGGAGCGTCAGGGCAGATCCGAGGGTGAGGCGGGGCTCGCGGAGCTGCGCGCCGCGTTCGCGACCGAGCGGAAGGATCGCGAGGCGGCCGAGGCCTCACTCGCGCAGCTCCAGGAGACGCTGGACACGGAGCAGCGGGAGCGCGAGCAGATCGCGGGCCTGCTCTCGGAGGCTCGGAACGGCTGGAACTCCGAGCGCGAGGCGGGCACCCAGCTGCGTGCGGAGCTGGAGGGGCTCGAGGCGCGGCTGGCGGAGCAGCGCACCGCCCACGAGGAGCTGAAGGCGCTCGTCGAGCGGGAGCGTGGAGCGAGCGCGGAGAGCCTGGCCGCTGCTGCGGCTCGCGAGCAGGAGCTCCGAGCGACGCTGGAGCGCCTCGAGGCCGAGAAGACCTTGGCGGAGGGCACGGCCCAGGAACAGCGGTCCACGCTGGCGGAGCAGGGGGCACGGGTGGCCACCCTGGAGCGCGCGCTCGCGGAGACGGAGGAGCGTGCTCGTCAGCTCACCACCCGCGTGGAGGAGAGCACCGCGGCCCGGGAGCAGGAGCAGGCCCTGGCTCGCGAGCGCGAGGCCGCCTGGGATGCCGAGCGTCAGCGCCTGCTCGCCGGAGTGGCGCAGTTCGAGGCCGCGCGTGTCGAGATCATGCGGCTGGGCGCGGAGCTGCAGCGCATGAGCCAGGCCCTGCAGCAGCGAGACTTCCACCTCGCGCGGCTCGATGCCGAGCTGAACGACACCCGGGCCCGTCTGACCGCCGAGCATGAGCAGGCGGAGCTGCTCGGGGTGCAGCTCGAGTCCGCGAGGCGGTTCGCGGGCCGGGCCTCCGCGGCGGAAGCCTCGCTGGAGGCCGAGCGCGCGGCGCTGGAGTCCGCCCGCACCGATCTGGAGGCTGCCCGCTCCGAGCTCGCCCGAACCCAGGAGGCGCTGCGCACGGAGCAGGAGCGCAGCAGCCGTCTCGAGACGGAGGGCGCTGCCTCGCTGGAGACGGTCCGAGGCGAGCTGGCCCAGGCCAACGAGGCGCTGCGCACGGGACAGGAGCGCATCGGCCGCCTGGAGGCGGAGCTGGCCGCGCTGGAGTCCGCTCGCGCGGAGCTGGCCAGGGCCAACGAGACGCTCAAGGCGGAGCAGGAGCGCCTCAGCCGCATCGAGGCCGAGCGCGCCGCCCTGAACTCCGAGCGCGAGCGCCTCCAGTCGGACCTGACCGTGGCGAAGGCGGCGCGTGTGCGGCTGGAAGGCAAGGTGTCGTCGCTGGAGAGCGCCGCCGCGGAGGCCACGAAGCTCCTCGAGACCGAGCGGGCCGAGCGCGCACGCCAGACGCAGGCGGCGGAGGGAGCGCAGGAGGCGAACCGGCAGCGGGAGAAGGAGACCTCCGAGGCGTTGCAGGCCGCCCAGCAGCGGGAGAAGGAGGCCACCGAGGCGGCGCAGTCGGCCCGGCAGCGGGAGAAGGAGGCCACCGAGCGCCTCACCGCGCTCCAGCGGGAGCTTCCGATCCTCCGCGAGGAGGCGGAGAGCCTGGGCGCGGAGAAGAAGATCCTCCTGGAGGATCAGGCGAGGCTCGAGACGCGGATCCGCGAGCTCACCACCCGGCTGGAGGAGGCCGAGGCAGGCAAGGTGCCCGCCGTCGATCCCGCCATGGCCGAGGAGCTGGAGCGGCTCAAGGGCGAGCGCCGGGTCCACGAGGCCGAGGCGCAGGAGCTGCGAGAGGGGCTGGCCCGCGCGAAGACCCAGGAAGAGGACCTGCGCGCCACCCTGACCGAGCGTGAGCAGAAGCTCGAGGAGCTCCAGCAGCGCGTGGTGACGTACGACCAGGAACTGGCCAACCTCCGGCGCGCGGCGGCGGCACGTCCCACTCCGGCTCCCGCCTCCGCGAAGCCGACGCCCACGCCGGTGGCAGCCAAGGCTGAACCGGCCCGGCGACCCGCGACCCTGCCCCCCATCCCGGGAGCGCCCGCGCCTCGCCCGGCCGCAGCGGCCGCAGGCTCGGCGCCCCCGGTCCTTCGACCGGGCCCCGGTACCCTGTCGGGCGCGCCTGTCCGCACGCCTGCTCCGGGGACAGGCTCCCGGCCTGCCCTGGCTCCCACGCCTGGAACCGCGGGAGGGCCGCCTGTGCTCACCCCCGTCGCTGGCGGCGGGGCGGGGCGTCCTCCGGTCTCATCCACGGCCCTACCCAACAGGCCGAGCAGCTCGATTCCCACGGTCGGCCCGGGGATTCCCCCGAAGGTAGACGGGCAGGAGTGAGCCTCCGCCGCTAGGATGAAGCCGTGGCGGAACGCGAACGCATCTTCAAGTACCACGGGCTCGGGAACGACTTCGTCGTGCTCGATCGGCGCCAGACGGGCGTGGACATCGACGCCGAGCAGTCTCGGTGGATGTGCGACCGGCGGCGAGGCATCGGCGCGGACGGAGTCCTCTCGCTCCTTCCCTCGGCGGCCGGCCTGGCGCGGATGGTGGTGCACAACGCCGACGGCAGCATCGCGGAGATGTGCGGCAACGGCCTGCGCTGTGCGGTGAAGTACCTCGTGGACTCCTCCGGCGGTCGGCCCGAGCGCATCCAGGTCGAGACCGGCGCCGGAGTCCTCTCGTGTGTCCCGGGTTACGGCGAGGGCGGAGTGGCCGAGGTGGACATCTCCATGGGGCCCGCGCGGCTGGTGGCTCCGAACCTGCCCTCGGGGGCCACGGGCCAGCCGTTCCTCGAGGCGCCCGTGCCGGGCCACGCGGGGCTGCGCGGCTCGGCGGTGAGCATGGGCAACCCGCACCTCGTCCTGCTGGATCGTCCGCTGGATGAGGCCGAGCGCCTGGGCCCGACGCTGGAGCGCCACCCCTCCTTTCCGGACCGGACCAACGTCGAGTTCGTGCGGGTGGACGCGGATGGCCTCACGGTGGTGGTGTGGGAGCGAGGCTGCGGGCTGACGCAGGCGTGCGGGACGGGCGCCTGCGCGGCGGCGACGGCGGCGGTGCTGGCGAAGCGGCTGCCGGCGGATGCCTGGCTGCGAGTCACTCTTCCGGGCGGGGACCTGCGCATCCGGGTCCCCTCGGACCTGTCCGACATCCGCCTCCGAGGCCCGGTGGCGTTCGTTTTCGAGGGCGTTGTGGGGCTCCCATCGGGTCGGTAACCTCTTCCTCTTCTCTCGCCCTTCGAGACCTCCCCGCCGTGGCAGGCACCATCCTCCTCGTCGACGACGACCGTTTCTTCCGAGAGCTCGCCACGGAGATGCTCACGCGCCGGGGCTACCGGGTGGTCGCGGCGGAGGACGGTCCTCGCGCGCTGGAGGAGGCGGCCCTCACTCGGTTCGATCTGGTCATCACGGACGTGATGATGCCGGGGATGGACGGCTTCGAGCTCACGGCGAAGCTGCGCGAGCGCAACCCGGACCAGGAAGTGCTGCTCGTCAGCGCCCGGCCGGACGTGAAGGGCTCGGAGATGGCGCTGAAGGCCGGAGCGGCCGACTGCCTCACCAAGCCGGTGGAGGACGCGGACCTCTACCTGGTGGTGGACCGGGCGCTGCAGCGGGTGGCGCTGCGCCACGAGCGGGCGCAGCTGCGCGACGAGAACCTCGAGTTCACGCGCGACCAGAACCTGCACCGGCGCTGCCTGGAGTTCCTCGCGTACCCGGATCTGGAGGGGCTGCAGGAGCGCGTCACGGCGGACCTGGCGGCGGTGTGCGACGCGCAGAGCGCGGCGCTGTGGCTGGGGGATGACCGGGGCGAGCTGGTGCTGCGGGCCTACCGGGGGCTGTTGGACAGGCAGTTCCTGGTGGAGCGGATGAAGCCGGAGGGCGCGCTGGCCGCTCGGCTGCGAGACGCCGCGCCGTGGCTGGTCCGGGAGGAGCGCTCGCCGGTGCTGTACGTGCCTCTGGTGGCGGGGGGGGAGCTGATGGGGCTGGCGCAGCTCTCGGACCCGATTGGCGGGGAGTTCCTGCCCGAGCACGTGCGGCAGGCGCGGGTGATTGGAGACTTCGCGGCCGTTGGAGTGAAGAACGGGCGGCGGATGCTGGCGCTGCAGCGGCTGGGGCTGAGGGACCGGGACACGGCGGCGTACAACCTCAGCTACTTCACGGACTACGCGTCGAAGGAGATCTACAAGGCGCGGCGCTACGGGCGGACGTTCTCTCTGCTGACGTTCTCGATCGACAACCTGCCGCTGGTGCGGGTGAGGCTGGGGGCGGGGGACGCGAAGAAGGCGGTGCGAGGCATCATCCGTGCGCTGTCGCGGATCATCCGGGACTCGGACGTGATCGCGAAGGCGAGCGATCAGGAGTTCTACCTGCTGTTGCCGGAGACGGACTTCTTCGGGGCGCTGATGTTCGTGCGGCGTGCGGTGGCGGCGGTGCGGGACGAGCCGGACGTGCAGGAGGTGGAGGGGAAGTTGCCGCTGGCGCTGGTGGGAGGGGCGAGCACGTTCCCGAAGGACGGCGAGGACTTCGACGAGTTGGTGCACCGCTGCCGGCGTCGCATGGACGAGCGGCGGGCGTCGCTGCAGCGGCGGCTGCTGCTGGACGGGTTGCCGTTCTGGGACGAGGTGGAGCTGCTGTTGGGGATGCCGTCGAGCCCGAAGCTGCCCTCGGACGAGCGGGCGGAGCCGTCGCGGCGGGGCAAGGTGTCGGACGTGCTGTTCGACGAGCTGCAGGCGGAGATCGCGCGGGAGCTGCTGAGGGATCCGGGCTCGCGCGGGCTGCTGTACGTGGGAGGGCCGGAGATCCGTGCGGATCTGCCGATCGCGTCAGGGCTGGAGACAGCGCCGCCGGAGCTGGCCTCGCGCATCTACCTGTTGGGGCGGCGGTTGGACCTGGACTCGCACCCGGCGGTGACGCCGGTGTTCCTGGAAGGGGACGAGCGGGTTGCGAGGCACGAGTTCTTGTTCTGGCTCTCGGAGCACGCCTCGTACGCGTTGATCCAGCGGCGGGGTAAAGGGGCGACGTGGGGCTTTCACTCCTCGGACACCGCGGTGGTGGACGGGCTCATCACGAAGCTGCAGGCCGAGTACGACCTGCAGCCGTACTAGCGAGCGCGCACGGTGGCCCAGGCTCGGAAGATCCTCATGGCGGACCCCGACCTCGACTCGGTGAGGCTGCTGACGCGCGCGCTGAGGCAGAGGGGCTACCAGGTGCACTACGCGCCGGACGGCTCGAGGGCGTTGGAGATCTGCGTGTTGCGGCACCCGGACCTGGTGCTGTTCGACGAGGCGTGCAAGCTGCTGGACGCGAGGACGTTCATCCAGATTCTGAGGACGAACCCGCGGACGGAGGAGGTGCCGGTGGTGTTGACGACCACCAACCAGGACCTGGATCGGCTGAGGGGGCTGCGGCTGGCTGCGCACCTGAAGAAGCCGTTCAACCTGGACGAGGTGCTGGGCCGCATCGAGCACATCTTCCGGCGGGCGGAGGCGGCGAAGGACCTCAAGAGCGAGGCGCAGGAGATTGAAGGCTCGCTGAGCCAGCTGGGCATTCCGGATCTGATGCAGATCCTGGGAATGAACAAGCGCAGCGGGAAGCTGAGCCTGGAGCGAGGCAACGAGCGAGGAGAGATCCAGGTCGGAGACGGGCGGCCGGTGAACGCGAGGCTGGGGAGGGTGGAGGGGGAGAAGGCGCTATTCCGGCTGCTGACGTGGACGGAGGGAACGTTCACCTTCGCGCCGGGAACGAGCCCAGGGAAGCCACGCATCACCCGGGCAATGGACGACGCGTTGCTGGAGGGAATGCGGCAGGCGGACGAAGTGAACCGGCTGATGCCGTCGTTGCCGCCACGGACGACGCGGCTAGTGATCGCGCCGGATGCGGACCTGCCCCAGGACCAGCACCCGGTGACGGCGCAGGTGGTGGACCTGCTGAGGCAGCCGAGGGCGCTGGGAGAGGTGCTGGACCTGGCGCCGGCGACGGACCTGGAGGTGCTGGGAGTCCTCATCACGCTGATGCAGAAGGGTGTGGCGAGGGTGGCGGAGGGAGAGGAGGAGGGGAGTGGCCCTCTGCTGGGACCGGCGGAGCTGCACGCGCTGCGGAGCCGGGTGCTGCGAGGGAAGTCCCCGCTGAAGGTGGTAACAGCAAAGGTGTTCATTTGCGGCAACGGCCCGTCTGCGGCAAGGCGGTTGTTCGCGCAGTTGCCGGGCCTGGCGGCGGTGTCGGCAGAGCCCACAGCCGTGAAGAGCGGCTTCGGGACACTGGGCAGGCTGGAACTGAGCGAAGTGCTGCACCTGGACTTCTGCGTCCTGCCCCCGGCGGAGGCAGCGCGGCCGCTATGGCGCCCCTTTAGCGCGGGAGCGGTGGGAGCCCTGCTGATGGACACCTCCGAGGCAGCAGTGCGCCTCGCCAGCTACCTGGCTTGGGAGATCCGAGTGCCCGTGGCCGTGGTGGGGAACACCGTGCCTGAGAAACTGCAGGGTGCCCCAGCCGGAGCCATGGCGCTAGGAGAAGACCTGACCGAAGTCCTCCGAGGCCTGCTCATCCAGAGCCTTCACCCGGCCCCCGCCACACCAGGGATGCAGCAGGGAATACGCGCCGCTTCTTCAGCTTGAGAGAGCATTGCTCAGCAGCCTAAAGTCAACCTCTATTCTAATCTTGGCATGATATACCACGCCGCTATCCTGCCGTGAGTAGGTTCCGCGCCATCCCGGCGATAGAACGTTGAATTGAGTTCACTATCGGAGACGGTCACTGCTCTCGGTAGTACTGTTGTTGGGTGGTGTCACTACATCCTGAAAAGGACGGCCTGAGGCATTCTCTCTCAGCGTCCTTCAACAAATCAGCGCAGTTCCCAGAATTCCCAGCCTAGGCGTTTCAATACCGTCGCTTATGCAGCGGATATTTCGAACCTTCGAGCGAAAACCCTTATTACGCTTGCTGTGGTGTTGGTAGTGATCTCGAAGCATTGTATGTCTACGAGGTCTACTCCCATGACAGCCCATTGTTGTTTGAGTCCCGTCAGTTTAGGTGAGTCGCTGATACAGCACGCCTCCAGGATTGAATCCGGGCCGATCACCCCAAAATTCATCTGAGCATCGAGGCCGTAACAGTCAGTGAATCGGATCTTTTGCTTCTGGCCGTCTGTCCACTCGACGAGCATCTCTACCTCGTCGCGCTTACCAGGTGCCGAGCGATCGATGTTGATATTCAGCAGTGTTGAGTCGTGCCACTCTAGTGTGTCGAAAGTCTCTCTAATTCTTTCGGTCATTACTTAAACCCTGGATCCTTTTCGCCCGGTGCAGGGCTGTAGTGTTTTTTGCCGTTATTGATATGGTAGTGGCTCTTGTTTGGCCCCTTCTCTCCAGTAGGCGTGCCTGGATCTATCCGCAGTCGCTCGGTGTACTTCCCATCGATGATTTCACCATAATTGCCCTCACGATAGGGATTTTCAACATAACTCTTAGGAATCTCGTATTTGGGCCCCTTGGGAAGAGCTACCCCCTGGGGTGTCACATGGAACACTCCATCGACTCTACCGCTCTCCTTTGCTGCGGCAGCTTCAAGTTTCTTCAAAACCCGAGGCATGGCTGGGGTCGTTTCTGCCTTCATCAGCGAGCCAAGGATAGTGCCGCCTCCTACAATAGCACCCTCTAACAACTTGCCTTCAGCGTAGCCCTCTGCCGCATCTAGGAAAAGATGGGTCTCAAGTTCTGCTGCTTCACCCATGCTAGATGCAAACTTGTCGCCGAGTGGCGCAGCCTGCTTGGAAGAGATCGCATTGATGGTGGCACCCTTGACGGTCTCCCCGAGGCTCTCCTTCGTCGCCTCAATTACTTCTTCAACTTGGTTTCCAACCGCTTCGACTTGGTGGACGACTGGTAGAGAGGAGAGATAGTCGGCGGTTTGGCTGCTGGCAGAACCGAACGTGCGCTTGACGTTTTCAAACAGCCAGCCCGTTGTGCTCGTATTACAGTGGATGTAGTCGCAGACCGTTTTCTGCAACTGCTCTCGATCCTTGAGCACCGCCTGTAGTTTCTCTGCTGCATGGTCGCCTCTGTACTGGTAGGCCACCGCATGCAGAAGACTGGCGAGTTGCTCTCCGCTCAGTTGAGAGATTTCTGCCTCATAGAGAGTTCCCTGGATGTTCTGTCCGAACTCGGTCAATGCAGGGTCGTGCCCGGTGATATCCTTCCACTTCAGCGGGTTGGCGTACGCGTACACGTACCGATGTAAACTCGGAGCGTCGTCCAGTCTGCCTTCGTAGCTGTCACGGCTCATGAACCGTCCCAACTCGGAGTCATAGTACCGAGCGCGTGCGTAGGTCAGTCCTGTCTCCACGTCGAGCTGGTGCCCGGTGAAACCCAGCTTGAAATCGCCGGCCGAGGGGCCTGTGCCACTCCGGTGATTGCCCCAGGCGTCATACTGGCGTGTCGTCGTCACCTCGCCGGTGAGGGACGTTGCGAGGGACACACTGTCCAGTACGTCGTTGCTGAGGAGGCGGGTGTTAGTGCTGGCGCCAGTGCTGTCGCTGACAGCCAACGGTTTCTGAGCGTAGTGGTAGCGGCGCTTCGTCAGTCGCGTCGCATCCACCTCTTGAAGGACAAAGTGACCATCTTGCACGTACTCCACATTCTCGTGAGCGGTGTGGCGCCAGATGCGCTGCAGGTTGGCGTCGTAGTCATAGCGGCCCACCTCCTGGTCGTTGTCGTGTGCGATCGTGAGTGTGTTGCGAATGTCCCACGAGAACGAGCGAGTGCGCGCGGACGAGATAAGAGAGGAGAGGTTGCCATTCGCATCATAGCTGAGTTGTCGCTCTCTGGAGGTATCCAGATGGTCAGCAAGGCGCATCAGCCAGTCAGCACGGTTGAAGGTTCCAGAGGTGTTTCGTGAGAGCTGGCCAGCAGAGACTGAGTCGAAGGCTTCCGGGCCCAGCGATGAGACGACCGAAGAAGGAGCGTCGCGCTCTCCAGTCCGATTGCCGACGGCATCCAGACGATAGAGGACAACTCGGCCGTCGGGATAGGCCACGCCCGTGAGCCTGTCGAGGGCGTCGTAGCCGTAGGTGGTGGTCTCAGGGGATGCCAGTGCCTGAGTATCGGGTTGAGTGCGTGTCTCCGTTTGGCGCAGCCGATTGCCGTTGAGGTCGTAGGAATAGGCAAAGCGACTGCGCAGCGGGCCATTTGGGGTGCAGTCCTCGGACACAGCGCCTTGGGCCAGAACGATGTTGGTGAGTTGGCCTGCGACGTCGTAGCAGCGCTGCTCAGTCAAGCCGTTGGGCAATTCCGTGGTCTGCGGGAGCGAGTCGGGCCAGTACTTGAAGATGATCGTACCCCCAGGAATGATCGCTTGCGAGACCCGGTCGAGCGCATCGTACTGATAACTCGTCGCGACGTTGTCTGGGTCGGTCACGCTCTTTCGCTGCCCTGCCGCGTAGTACGTGAAGGCAAGGGTCTTGTTTGAGGGAAGCCTAGTGCTCTCGAGCCTGTCGAGCTTGTCGTACGTATGCGTGGTGTGCTGCTGAACGACAGTGTTCGCATCTGTCCGTTTGGTTTCGATGATGTCAGTGAGATTGCCGTTGGCGTCGTACGTGAAGCTTTGCGCCTCGATAGAGGGGAAGGCTCTCGGCAGAGCGTGGTTCGAGTAGGTGCGTGAGGCCAGGCGGTCCAGCAGCCTATGGACGGAGGCTGTTACCTGTCCCTTGGCGTCGGTGAAGGTCTCGAGGTTGCCGTTGGCGTCGTACGTCGAGCGCCAGGTGAGGGTCCCCACGTCGGACAGGGTCTCGGCGCCCGGTTCGAAGAGGGGCAGGGTGGTTCGGTGCGCCGCAGTCAGCCGCAAGTGCGCGTCGAGGTGGACGTGCTCGGCAATACGGTGGCCGAGCGCATCGAACTCGAACGTCGAGAGGTTCCCGTTGGCATCCTGCTTTGCCACGAGGTTGCGCGTGGCGTCGTAGACGAAGGAGTAGTGGCCTCCCAGTGCATCGACCACGTCCGTGAGCTTGCCTACCTCGTCATAGGTGTAGCGGGTGACGTGGGTTCCTGTGCAGACCTGAGCCCGAATCTGCTCCACCGTGAGGCCCGTCGCCTGGCCATGTCCCATCGTCGGGTGCCCCAGCGGGCGCTTCACGCACAGAAGGTTGCCCGTGGCGTCGTAGGCGCTTGCCGTGACTCGCTCCAGGGCATCCTCGGAGCGCACCTGCCGGTTCAGGTCGTCGTAGGTCCAGCGGTTCGTGTAGGGCTTGCCCGGGTCTCTCGGGCCCAGCGTGGAGACCAGGTTGCCGACCGCGTCGTAGGTGTGCCGGGTTGTTACCGCTTCCGGCGTGCCTACTCCTCGTGTCTCCTCCAGCAGTCGTCCTGCGGCGTCGTAGCGGTAGCGGCTCGTGTGGTTGTTGGGATCGATCCGTGTCACCGCGAGGCCCGCGGCGTTGTAGGTCGTGGACTCGATGCGGAGCGTATTGCCGAGGCCTCGCGTCTCGCTCACCCGCCGGCCCAGGCCGTCATGGAGACGCACGGTGGGAATCTCGCGCCGGTCCACCAGGGTCTGGCTGCGTGCGGCATCGTCGTACGTGTTTGTCTGGGTATAGCGTGCCGTGGACTGGTTGATGTCGAAGTCCTGCTGCTTCGTGAGCCTTCCCGCAGCGTCGTAGTCGTAGCGGGTCGTGTGTCCCTTGGCATCGCGTGCGACTCGCAGGTTCTGCGCGTCGAAGCGGGACTCTCGAACGTGGTTCAGTGCGTCCTGCACGCGCACCTCGCGATGCAGGCCGTCCTGGACGTGAATGGTTTCAAACGTGCGAGCGTCCCGCTCCACCACGCGAACCAGACCGGTGTCGATATCGGGCGTATCGAGGTACAGGCGCTCCAGCGTGGTGAGCGGCGTGCCTCCGCTGGAGATGCTCTCCACCAGCCGCTCGAGCGCCGGCCGGCCCGCGACGTCGTAGCCAGTGGTACGGACGATGCCGCGACCATCCGTCTGCTGGATGGCGTGACCCTCGCCGTCATAGACGAAGGACTCGATGACGCTCATGGGCTTGCGCCGCTCCAACAGCCTCCCCAGCGCGTCGTGCTTCTCCTCGGTGCGCCGGTTCAGCGCGTCCACCTGGGCTGCCAGATTGCCGTGACTGTCGTACTCGAGGCGGGTGGTCAGCCCGAGCGCGCTTCCCACGCTCGAGTCATCCGGCGTGCGTCCCAGTGTGCCGCTCGGCTCGCTGGCCGCGTCCACCGTCTGCTGGTAGGTCCGGTCCAGGTCGTCCTTGAGGACTACCGTCAAGAAGCCGCGCGCATCCTTCGTCGCGACCGCGTTCTGCGCGTCGGCGTAGGCCATCCGCGATTCGTAGGTGTCCGTCGCATTCCCCAGGCTCTTGAATGTCTCCTTCACCTCGAAGGGCCGGTTCAGCCCGTCGTACCGCGTCGTGCGACGACGCTGCTCGATGCCTCCCGCCAGCCAGCGCTCCACCTTGGGATTGCCATTGAGGTCGTATTCGCGTCTCTCCTCTCGGCCCACTGGATCCACCGTGCGCACGAGCCGGTTGGCGAAGTCGTACTCCATGCGCGTCTCGTGGTGGTTTCCGTCCACACTTCGCGTCTTGTTCCCCACCAGATCGAAGCGCGCGAGCGTCTCGTAGCGCTGGGGTGGCGCATCCATGTCCGGCCCAGGCACGCTCGGGCTCTGCACGCGCACTACGCGATACAGCGAGTCGAGCCCGTA